>CANMGM010000022.1 GCA_947497195.1 Bacteroidota bacterium | reverse complement strand
GCAGCATTACAGCTACTTTAGATTCCATTGGAAAGAAATTCGGAACATTCGTTTCAAAGCAGAGTTAGTATTTGTACACATTATCTCAATGCATTCAGCAATCTGGATGATGTGAAGGTATTGGTGAGTGAAGTAGAGAAGGCGCTGGGTGAATTGTTTCCAATGGAATATTCGGGACTTTACCTTTACAATGAAAATAAAGATAAACTCGAGCTGCTTATTGCACATGGTTTTTCGGAAGAAGAGCGCCTTGAAGCCGAACGAACGGCAATGGAGCGCCATCCGGGCATGGTTTTCAGAACGGGAGAAGCTATTTATATTGCCGATACAGAAGACGACACCCAGCCTTTTAGTTTAGACAGTAAACGTTCGTTTACCGTACGTTGTCGCCTGTATATTCCCATTCGTGCTTTTGGGGAAATTATTGGAACATTCGGAATCGTGAGTTCAAAAGTGGATGCATTCTCAGATGAAGACAAGGAATTGTTTCGATTTATCTGCGAACTGGCCGGACAAGTTTACACACGCATCCGAATTGAAGAGCAGAAAATGGAAGCGCTCTCAATACAGCGAAAGTTTTCGGTTATAGCCACGAATACCGATAACGCGGTTGTAATTACTTGTCCGGATGGAAAAATTGAATGGATTAATGATGCCTTTACGCGAATAACAGGATATGTTTTGGCTGATGTTATTGGCAAAGTTCCGGGTAGCTTTCTCCAGGGAAAAGATACAGACCGTACCGTAACGAAAATACTTGGTGAGTCTATTCGCAAGAAAGAAAAAGCAGAAGGTACACTCATAAACTACACAAAATCGGGTCAGCCATACATCGTTTACCTTCAGATTTATCCTGTTTTCGACGAGCATGGCCAACACACTAACTTTATTGCGCTGCAAAAAGATGTTACTAAACAGGAACAGGCGCGCAAAGAAATCAGCGACCAGCGTGCACGGTTAAGTGCTATTGTTACAACTATTCCCGACCAGTTATTTATTGTAAATGGAGAAGGAACTATTGAAGAAATTTTTGTCAACCGTCCCGATCAGCTGCCTTACTCGACCGAGCAGTTGCTGGGGGCGAATTTAATTCACTTCGAAAGTACCGACTGGGGCCCAAGTATAAAACGTGCCTTACCGCTAGTTTTGGCCGAAAAAAAAGTGGATCCCATCGAAGGTAGTGCAAATCAAAACGGACAATTACGGTATTACGAGATTCGGCTTTCCAAACTCGATGAACAGCGTATATTGGCTGTAGTACGCGATACCACCTCGTCTCGCCTCACGCAAATGGAACGCGACAGGCAAACCCGATTTTATCAATTAATCTCAGATTTATCGACGCGCCTTATTTCGGCCGAAAAAGACAATCTGAACGATTCAATGTTGGAATTTATTGGTAAAATCGGGTCGTTTTTCGAACTAGATAAAAGTTCGATTGTACCATTCGAAATGCCTGATAGCATTGGAGTTGATCCTATCACCTGGGAGAAAGATTCAAATGCCAAGGTTTCATCGATCTGGGAACATACTACGAAGGCCGATTATCCGTGGATGGTGGAACAACTTACAAACCGTCATTCGCTTTACATTCCGGTTGTATCTGAAATGCCAGAGGAGGCCGAAAGAGAACGTCGGCGCCTTGCCGAAAATCAAATTCAGTCGCTGGTCGTATTGCCTTTGGTAATGAACAATAACGTGCTTGGCATTTATACCGCAAAAACAAAACGCGTTCGTAAATGGTCTGAAAGCGAAATTTCACTATTTAAACTGGCCGGCGACCTAGTAAATAACGCCTATTCGCGTCGTGAATGGGAGAAGGAACGCGAACGCTTCAGAACTATTTTCGAAAATGCAGCATTCGGTGCGCTTATATTCGGTACCGACGGACGAATTCGCTATGCAAATCGCTACGTTTGCGATTTGTTGCTTTCGACTTCCAATGAAATGCACATGCAGCATTTCGATTCCATCTTTCCGACCGAATTTGAATCGAACCAAGAAGCGAATATCGAGAAAGTCACTGTTAAAGGCATACAGGAATCGTTCGAGTTGCGGCTTAGGCTTCCGGACAACAAGACAAAAACAGTGCTTTCGAACGCGATTTATATCGAAGAGGCCGGTGGCGGAGATGGGTTGATTGCCTATACGTTTAGCGACATTTCAGAGCGTATATTGCAAGAACAGGCTACGCGAAATGCCTTGAATATTGTAAGCGAGCAAAACAAACGCCTGTTGAACTTCTCTTATATCGTTTCGCACAATATCCGTTCGCATGCCAGCAATATTTCGGGCATTGCGCATGTTTTGGCCGATGAATCCGAACCCGAAATTCAGCGGCAGTTTATTGAGGGACTTTTGAAATCGAGCAAGAACCTTGATTCTACATTGAGGCATTTGAATGAGTTGCTGAATATTCAATCGCGCGTTAACATTCACAAGGAACCGCTTTCGTTTTTCCAGGTTGTGAACCGTACTCTCGATACGCTTGTTGTGGATTTAAAAACCAATAATGTAAAGATTGTAAATAAGATACCAGACGGGTTCAAGTTGAAAACCGATAATGCCTACCTCGATAGCATCGTACTGAATTTAGTGTCGAATGCCATTAAGTACCGCAAAACAGAAGAAGATCCCGAAATATGTATTGAGGCCGGCAAACGAAATTCTGTTCCTTATTTTTCAATTCAGGACAACGGCAAAGGCATCGACTTGGAGAAACACGGCGATAAAATTTTTGGAATGTTTAAGACCTTTCACGGCAACCGAGATGCGCGTGGCATTGGGCTATTTATTACACGAAATCAGATAGAGGCGCTTGGCGGGACCATTGAGGTAGAAAGTAAAGTTGGAGAAGGAACAAAGTTTACGGTATATTTGCCTTAAACAAATGAGTCATATACCTCTGATTTGGATTATTGATGATGATGATCTATTCATCATGATAACGCGAAACAATATCCGCAAGACTTCATCACAATTAGAAGTAGAGGTTTTTCACGATGGACAGGAATCGATGGATTTCCTGATAGAGCGTGTCTCAACAGCAGCGAATCTTCCTGATATCATTTTGTTGGATCTGAATATGCCCATTGCCGATGGTTGGGCTTTTTTGACAAACTATGCCCAGTTGGATGCCGAAGTGCGAAATAAAATTCAGGTGTATGTCTGTACGTCGTCCATCGACCCGAAAGATGTACACCGGGCAAAAGAATTTGAAGATGTTAAGGATTTTAAAGAGAAGCCCCTTTCGACCAAGGTAATTTTAGAAATTCTGGGAAATAAATAATCCAAGGACGTTTAACCCAGAATATGCATTAGGAAATCTATTCCGAGCCTAAACTACTTCAAATCAGGATCCGCCAGGGGCGGAAACATATCTTCTCAAACCGTAGCGCTGCTACGCTTTTCGAATCTAAGTTTCTGATTATTTGTATTTTAGACTCTCATAACGAAGTCCTAACGCATAATCTGGGTTTAATCCTCGAATTGCGCAATAAACGATAACACTAGATTTGTTTTTGCTTTACGTGTAAAGCACTCGCGCTAAACCTGCGCATTCGGAATGAACCGGGAAGCCGCGGGCTCTACTACTTAAGATATTCAAGGATTTAAAAACGGGAGTTTTTCAACCTCCAGCGGCTTGGAAATAAACCCTTTCACAAGAACCGAATTTCGGGCTTTGGCCTGATCTTCCGGATCGAGCGAAGATGATAGCATGTATATTTCAGGAATTGCGCTTGGAAGGAGTTCGGAATGCTGCAGGGTTTCTAAAAACTCCCAGCCATTCATGCCGGGCATATTGATGTCTAAAAGTATAAAATCGGGAGAATCAACCCTGTTCTGTAATTCTTCCAATGCTTTGGCAGCATAGATAAACGAACGAATCTCAAGCATGGGATAGTGCTCTTCCAGAAAATACCTGTTGAGCATATTCGTTATGTTATCATCATCTATCAACCAAATTTTCATTCCCGCAAACTAAACTTTAGGAACAAACGTAAGAATAAATTTGGTTCCAACATCAACTTCGCTTTCAATTTGAATAGTACCACCTAATACACGCGCTTGTTCCTGCACCATATTTAGACCTAAACCTGTTCCGGCCACATCGGCATGGAAGCGCTCGTACAATTTAAACAGCCGTTTTCGGTTTTTTTGCAAGTCGATTCCCCGTCCATTATCGATAAAATGCAATTCGATTTTATGCCCCTGTGATTTAGCAGCAACCGTTAATTCCAACTTTTTATCCGTTCTTCTATAGCGGAATGAATTTGAAATCAGATTCTGGAAAATACTTAAGAGATAAGGCTTAAATGCCATCATTCCGCCAAGCTCTGCAAAATCGCGTGTTAAGGTATACTCAATTTCGGCTGTTTCATTTTTTAGATTTTCCATCACTTCATCAAGCAATGCATTGAAACCAATAAATTCGAATTGTTTAACCACGTCATCTTTGATGTTCAAGATTTTATTCAGATCTCGAAGAATAGAATCCACAGCATTGGCCGATATTTTCAAGCCATCCATGAGTATCTTGTTTCGCGAATCACTTGGTTCTTCGTCATTTATAAGATTCAGACAGCCTAAAATATTCGCGACCGGCGCTCTGAGGTTGTGCGAAACAATATAGGAATACTGGCGCAGCTGAAGGTTTGTATCTGTTAACTCCAGATTGAGATCGCGCAGTTTGCCCTCAGCAAAAATACGCTCTGCCTTTTCCTGAAGCATCTCCATAACCAATTCGGTTATGGAAACAAAATCGGTATCAGATTCATTTATTGTGGCTAATGTGACATAACACCTGCCTCGTCCAGGCATTTGTACAGGCGAAACAAGCCATCGTGCAAGCTCATCCTTAAACGCAATTACTTTGTTCAATGGAATATTGGCCAGGCCTTGCTGAATTTGCCCGTTTAATTCACTTTCCAACTCGGCAGTTGAACTAAATGTTGGCGGATAAATATAAGTAGGCGAATAGATACCGCAATTGGTCTCATCAGAAAAAACAGCAATGCTACTCACCGGTGCTGTTTGAATGAAGGCATCGGCAAATAAAGAGAATAATTCACTTAGCGATGATGCAGGGGAAACCGCCGACCCAATAGCGTTTAAAATCAAACGACGTCTTTGCCTATTTTGCATTTCGCGCTCGGCGAGCTTCTTATCGGTAATGTCGATTGTAACACCCATAAAGAGGGTGTTGCCGGAAAGCGAAGGAATAGCCAAAGCCGACTTTTCAAAATACCGAACTTTTCCATCGTTTAATACATGTCGGCATTCGATTTTGTATGGTTGGTTTTGCGCGTGCAATTCTCGAAATGCCTGCTCGAAATTTTCCCTGTCGTCCGGATGTATATAGTTTAAGGCCTCCTCAAAAGACAAGGGCTGGGTATTTTTTCCTTCGAGTCCATAGAATTCATACATCGCCTCAGACCAGTAAATTCGGTTTTTTTCGGGCTCGATTTCCCATGCGCCAATCTTCGCAAGGCGATAAACTTCTCGCAATTTATTGTCGGATTCGATGCGATGAAAATATTCGAGATTAAAGGAAATCAACTCAGACAATGAGGTAATGAGGTTAAAATGCTCGTATTCCCAGGTAAAGTTTGCGTCTTCGTGTTCAAGCAGCATCAACAGGTTACCGCCCGTTGAACTGCGCACCAGGCTCAACAAAAGGGAAGTCTTTTTTGGAATTCCAAAAATTAAATTCAAATTAATAGCCTCATCAAGCGCGTTGTCGCGGCTATCCGTCGAAATGGCATTTACAACCCGAAGCAGGGTGTCGATTTGTTGCTTGTTAACCTCCTTCTTAGTTCGTTCGAACGCAGTTTCTTCGCGAACATGGAAGCTATCGCTGGCATTGTATACATCTTGTCCTGCCTTCCAGATTGAAAGACCTGAAATTCCAAGATTTAGTTTCAGTCGGTTGAATACAGTTTTATAAAATGAATAAAGCGACTCGGTTGCAGATATTTCTTCCTTTGATATATCGAACAAGGTCGATTCGATAAGCCGACGTCGTTCGCTTTGGCTTCTTTCGTTCGTGATATCCTGAAAAACACCGGTTACACCAATTGTTTTGCCGGAAGGGTCAACAATTTTACGGATTGTTTCCCTAATCCATACATCGATTTCAAAGGCATTTCGGATGCGGTATTCAAGGCTGGCTTCGCCATTTGTAGTAAAACTTTGAGATGCTTTCGACAGCAACATCAAATCATCGCGGTGAATGCGCGAAAGCCAGAACCCGGGTTGTTCGAGCACCTCCTCGGCCGTAAATCCAATAAGCTGAAACACACGTTCATTGAGATAATTGAAGGCATATTTCCCCTCAGCGGATGCGCTATATGGAACAACGGGTAAGCTTGCTACCAGCAGTGAAAGTTTTTGCTCAGATTCGATTAGTGCTTCCTCTGCTTGTTTTCGCGCCTGTTCTTTTAGCGTTTCTTCGGTACGGTCGGTGAACGTAACAAAATTGAGCAATGCTCCACCTCTGTTCAAAAGCCCGCCCTGCAATTCCACAAAGCGTGTTTCGCCTTGAAGCGTATATATTTTGATTAATGTTGGCTGAGTGTTTTCGCCCGCATAGCGTTTCCGCAAACGCTCAGCGATGGCCTTATGGTACTCTGGATCAACGAATGTGAATAGGCTTTGGCTCGAAAAGTCGGTATTTTCATCAGCACCAATTAACTGTCTGCAGGCATCGTTCAGGAAAACGGCCTTGTCCCAGTCGATGATCGCAAAAGGTAATGGCATTTCCTTTACCAGCAAACGATTGAATTCCTCACTTTCGCGCAGTTTCTCTTCCGATTTAAGACGCTCTGTTTGGTCTACACCGGCGAGTAAAAGCAATTTTTTACCCGTATCATCTAAAACAGGTGTAGCCGTAAATTCTACTGAAAAATGCACATCCGAAACCGTCAATCCGCAATAGCAATTGTAGGTCTGATTGGGTTTTAATTGAAGTGCTTCATCGAACTTTTGCACAAACTCACTGCAATACTCAGGAGAAACTATAGTTCTGAAATCGGAGCCGCGGGATAACTTATCTTCAAATCCAAAAGTATATTGCGCAGCATGATTCAAATCCTGGATAATGAAGTTTTCGTCTACGATGAACAACAGCATCGGATTGTTTTGAAACAATCCTTTGAAGCGACTTTCGGAAGTCTGTAGTTTTCTTTCGGCTTCTTTAATTGCAGTAATATCAACACCATAGCCAATTACAAATTTTACCTCTTCGTTCTCAATTACCGGATAATATTTCCGAAAAACGTAGGTCGTTACGCCGTTTTTGTGGTGTTCATCGACAAAGGAATGCATTTCACGCGCAGAAACCACATCTTTAAACATTTGCCTTCGTTTGTCGGCAATGCTGCGGTCAAGATTCCTGCGTTCAACAAAATCATAGTCGGTCTTCCCAATCATCCAACGCCGCAATTCAACATCACGTATAGCATGCGGATTGAGAAACAGGTAGGTGTGATTTTTGTCAAACACAACAATGTCTGATGGCAAATTATTCAATACAACCTCGTAGAATTGTTTAATGCGTTCAGTTTCCTGTTCGGCAACTTTTGCACGGGTAATGTTTTGAATACTTAAACACACGCCGCTAACTTCATCGATTTGATTTGTTATTGGATACACCATAAAATTAAACCAGATTTTCTTCCCGGGCAGGTATTCGAAATCGAGTTCGTAACTAAGTTGGTGCTTGCCATCAATTGCGGTTTGGATTGCAATATCGATGGTTCTCGAAATACTGGCGTCGAATTCGGGAAGGTCAACCCCTTCTTCCAATTCAAATCCAAAATACTTGCGAATTTCCTTGCGAGCCCGCTGGTTAAAAAACAGAATCTTACGGTCAATACTCAACAGAACAATCGAACTGCGAGAACTGTTAATGATGGCCGTAAGCTGCGAGAACGTTTGCTCGAATTCTTCCTTTACAAGATGCTCCTCTGTGATATCCGATAAATAAATCAGCGACTCTGTTACGGTATGAATAAACCGCATCAGAAACCAACGTTCTGCAAGTTGAAAATGTAATTTAAGCTCATCTTTTTTACGCGATTCAACAACAACTTCATTTACAGTTTGCAGCAGAGTTGCGTCAATAATCCCATACCGATTACCCAAAATTTGCTTTGCTGCATCGTTGGCAAACAAAAGCACACCGTCTGAACTAAATTTTAATACCGGATTCGGATTGTTCAGCGGTAAATTGGACAATGAATCAGAAAGCGCAATGGCTTTAACCAGCTTTTGTGGCTGAAATTCCAATCTGAAACCGGCAAAAGTTTCGGAATCCAGCCAACAGGGTGAAATTAGTAAATTGCCCGAAAGCCGGCCATTGGCAATCTGTGTTATGGTCGAAAATCCGCTATCCCAGGCTTTAAATAACTGATTAAATAGTATTTCATAGTTGAGGATAATTTCTGAAGTAAGCATTTCTTCGATAGAATCCGAATCGGTCAATGCATTGAATAATTCATTTGCATAGCAGATTTGAGCGCCCTTACTTAAAAATGCAAGGGGAACGCGCATGTAGGCTGATGAATCGGCTATTTGCTGAAGAAATAATTTGAAGGTTGACGAATTGGCATCGGCTATTGACGCTTTCAGATAAAGCATCCGCTTTGCATCCTCGGATTCGAGTTTAAAGAGTTCGAACGATTCGCTTGAGAACCGAACAAACCCGCGCGCCCCGACTAAAACATGCTGAATATCGTTTCGAAATGAAGCACCTTCTACCCATACATTTTTCTGAAAGGAATGAATGCCAATGGAATTAATTTCGGCGCAATCTGTTTCAAAAGAAACAAAATTTCTATTCTCATCAATCTCTACCGAAAAGTAGCCGTTCATCGCATCTCAAATCTGCTACAATTTCGAAAAAAAAAACAATTCAACCCCTATCGCAAAGACCAATTCTGCGAAAGAATTATTTTTCGATTACTTAAGCAATATTTTACCAAGCCCAAATGGCCTCTTATTTCAAGTTTAGAAGCAATTCGTGCCCTGTGATTTTCAACAGTCTTAATACTGATATTTAACTTTTTTGCAATTTCTGCAGAGGTCTCATTCAAAGCAACAAAGGTGATAACCCTTTTTTCTGCAGGCGAAAGCTTTTTGAAATCTTCGGGAATTGCTTTTTGAAGCTCTTCTGTAGATCCCGAAATAATTTTTTCGTAATCGTTTGCCTTTTCAAGGCGTGCATTGACGGCATTTAAGAGCTCAGCCGATGTGAATGGTTTAGTGAGGTAATCGTCTGCCCCCAACTCCATTCCTGTGCGAATATCTAAGCGCTCGGCTTTTGAGGAGATAAACACGAATGGGATTATCGCTGCCATTTTGATTCTTCGCGATTCATGCAAAACCCAAAAACCATCAAAATTCGGCATGCTGATGTCGCACAAAATCAAGCTTGGTTTGTAGATTGGAATAACACGAACCGCTTTGTCGCCCTCAGCTAAGGCAAGTACCTCGAACCCATTCTTTTCAAGTAAATCGGAAATTGTATTTCTCAATTGAGCATCATCTTCTACAATCAGGATCTTCTTATCCCGGAAATCACTTGAATTCATAACTATTTACTTAAGCTAAAGCATGTATACACATAGTGCTCTAATACTCAGCACTTGAATTTTTATACGCGCCCAATTGTATTTTCAAAATTAGAAAATAAACTTCAATTATGCCCTATGAACTAACTACCTTTGGTGCATAAAAATCGATGAATACAAAAACAGGTGTACTACTGCTTCAACTAGGCACTCCCGATAGTCCCAAAACCGGCGACGTTCGAAAGTATCTGCGCGAATTCCTGATGGATCCGCGTGTTATCGACGTGCCCTATGTGGCGCGTCAAATTTTGGTGAACGGCATCATTGCAAACTTCAGAGCGCCGAAATCCGCAAAACTATACCGCGAAATCTGGAGCGAAAAGGGTTCTCCTCTGTTGATTCACGGGTATTCGCTCCGTGATAAACTACGTCATTTCCTTGGAAACGAGTTTCAGGTCGAACTGGGCATGCGCTATCAGAATCCTTCAATGAAAGAGGCTTTACGCAAATTAAAGACATCAAACCTCGACCGAATTATACTATTGCCTTTGTTCCCGCAATTTGCTTCATCAAGTACGGGTTCTGCGCTCGAATATGCACTTAAGGAAATTTCATCCTGGCAGTATATCCCCGAACTGCAAGTTGTTTCATCGTACTTTTCGCATCCTGAATTCATAAAACTATGGGCCGAAAAGGCTAGAACGTTTATTGATAGTGATCATTATGATGCGTTTATGTTCACATTTCATGGCGTTCCGTGGCGACATATCCGCAAATCGGGCTGTTCGGCTACTTGCCAGAAAGGTCCTGCAGAATGCCCCGAAATTCATCCCGGAAATCATTTTTGCTATCGGGCACAATGTTTTGCATCTGCCCGCCATGCGATAAAAATGCTCGCATTGCCTCAAGATCAGTGTGTAATTACGTTTCAGTCGCGCCTTGGCAAAGATCCCTGGTTGACACCTTACACCGATCGTACACTCGAACGCCTGGCATCCGAGGGCAAGAAGAAAATTCTCGTGTTTTCGATGGCTTTTGTTGCCGATTGTCTCGAAACCATTCACGAGGTAAGCACCGAATACCAGGAACTTTTCGAATCCAAGGGCGGAGAAAAACTTCAGTTAATACCAAGCCTGAACGACGATGATGGCTGGGTTGAATTTCTTGGAAACAAGATTTTTAAATTAAATCAATCGCATTAAAATTAAGTTTTTAACAGGTATACTTCAAGCCACATAATTTCGTTATCGAGCATTGATGTTGCCCAAACAACTGCGCTTTCTCCATCCGTATCTGCATGCAACCGGTCTGTTGCTGATGGTTGTTGGCCTGCCATTTTCGATGCTTTTGATGAGCCTTTCGCAGTTTTTTATTGGCGGAAACTGGATTCTGGAAGGCGATTATGTGAATAAATGGAAGCGTTTTCGTTCCAACAAAGTAGCAATTTTACTCTCCTGCCTGTTCTTAATCTACCTGCCTACCATTATTTGGAGTTCAAATGTTGATGAATCGCTGAAAATGTTGCGCATCAACTTACCCTTGCTCATTTTCCCCTTTGTGATGGGCAGCTCGAATCCACTTCCCGCATCGTGGTATTATGGGCTGCTTCGTGTTTTTATTCTGTCTGTATTTCTTGCTGCATTAACGTGTAGCATCTTTGGCCTGCCGCAATGGATCAATGGTTCGCTTACCGACATTAGGCATATATCACTCTTTATCTCCCACATCCGGTTTGCGCTGTTAATTGTGTTTGCAGTATTCCTAACTAGCTGGATTTTGATCTACAGGCCTTTTCAAATACGTCAGAGCGAACGAATTGCATACCTTTTTGTAATCGCGGGCTTATTGGTTTTTATGGTTGTATTGCAATCGCTGAATGGGTTTGCCGTGATGTTGTTAATAGGTTTAATATGGCTTTTCGTTGAGGTGAAACGGAAACTAAGGCCAGTATGGAACAAAGTTATTACATGCGTAATGGTAGCCGTACTGCTGATTTCATCGGGTATTCTTCTAAAAACCTGGAATGACTATTTTGCCCCGGCGAAAATTTTCTCAAGCCCATTACCGGGAACTACCACGTCGGGGAATCCGTACACACATAACCTTGATTTAATTGAAAACGGCAGCTACATCGATGCTTTTGTGTGTGAATCAGAATTGCGCAGCGAATGGCCTAAATTGAGCAAAATCCCACTTGATAGTTTCGACCTGAAAGGCCATCCTCTCGAAAAAACACTAATTCGCTACCTGAACTCAAAAAGTCTTACCAAGGACAGTGTGGGCATTCATAAATTATCGAAAGCTGATGTCCAAAATATTGAGAAGGGAATGGCAAACTTTAAATATGCCGGTTTGTGGGGACTAAGAATGCGTTATTACCAGATAATGTATGAATACGCGTTCTACCAAGCCGGCGGTGAAAATGCATCAGGACATACTTTGCTCATGAAGTTTGAGTTTTGGAAAGCAGGTGCGAATATCGCATTCGAAAATCCATGGCTGGGTGTAGGAATTGGCGATGTCCCTGACGAATTCAGCGCGTATTATATGAGAACAGATTCGTGGCTGAGCAACGAATGGAGGCTAACATGTCACAATCAGTACCTATATTTTGCTGTTGCTGGAGGATTTATCATGTTAATTCTGTTCTTGATATTATTCATATTGCCTTTGAAAATTATGTGGAATCGAACGATTCTGCCATTCAAACTTTTTATCGGAATTATTTCAGTGGCCATGTTAACCGAAGACATGCTAACAACACAGGCCGGCGTTTCGCTTGTGGCCTTTTTCTTTAGTTTTTTTGTTTTCGGAAATTTTAAGATTGAAGCTTCGCAAGGGAAAGACCAGGCTGAAGTATGAGGTTGGGGCGAGCCACCGGACTGAAGTTAGAGGCTTGAATCTACTTGCTTAGGTTCAGCTCTGCGATATTCTTGATACGGTTTTTCTCCAGAAATTCATCGATCGTTTCGAGGTGTTCGATGACGCGCTTGTCTTTGAATTCAAAGACCTTCTGTGCAAGGCCCATTAAGAAAGCACGATCGTGCGAAACGAGAATCAACGTACCGTCGAAGTCGAGCAGTGCCTCTTTCAAAACATCTTTCGACTTTAAATCGAGATGGTTAGTGGGCTCATCGAGAATCAGCAGGTTTACCGGTTCGAGTAAAAGCTTCACCATGGCGAGACGCGTTCGTTCGCCGCCCGACAAAACACTCACTTTTTTGTTGATGTCGTCGCCGCTGAACATGAAGCGCCCCAGCATATTTTTAATCTGCGTGCGGATGTCGCCCACGGCAACCTGATCAACGGTTTCGAAAACGGTCAACTCCTGATCGAGCAGCGCAGCCTGATTCTGGGCAAAATAGCCCACTTTCGCGTTGTGGCCAAGTTGCAAGTTCCCCTCATCTACCGAAATTTCGCCAAGTAGGGCTTTAATCATGGTCGATTTTCCTTCGCCATTTCGGCCCACAAAGGCAATTTTTTCGCCACGAATAATCGACATGTTTGCATTTTTAAATACCACATGATCGCCATAATTTTTCGACACATCGCGAACTGTGACCGGATGTTCGCCAGAGCGCGGCGCAGGCGGGAAGCGCAGACGCAAAGCCGAAGTGTCGACTTCGTCTATTTCGATGGGAACGATTTTCTCCAGCATGCGCTCGCGCGAGTTTACCTGATTGGTCTTCGAGTAGGTTCCACGGAAACGCTCTATAAAGGCCATATGATCGGCAATTTCTCGTTGTTGCTCCTGCCATGCTTTAATTTGATGCGCTCTTCGTTCCTCGCGCAATTGCAGATAATGCGTGTAGTTGGCCTTGTAATCGTACATGCGCCCCATGGTAATTTCGATGGTGCGGTTGGTAATGTTATCAATAAAGGCCTTATCGTGCGAAATTACCAAAACGGCATTGGCCTTATTCACCAAAAAATCTTCGAGCCACATCACCGATTCAATATCAATGTGATTGGTGGGCTCGTCAAGCAGAATCAAATCGGGCTTTTGCAGCAGGATTTTTGCCAGCTCGATGCGCATACGCCATCCACCACTAAATTCGCTTGTAGGGCGGTATAAATCCTCTTGTTTAAACCCCAAACCTTTTAGCGCCTTCTCTACCTCGGCATCGTAGTTTACTTCTTCGAGTGCATAAAACTTTTCAGACAGATCCGACACGCGCTCAATGATGCCCATGTACTCCTTGCTTTCATAATCGGTGCGCGTTTCGAGTTCCTTGTTGAGGCGCTCCATTTCATCGCGCATTTCAAAGACTTGCTTGAATGCTTTTGCGGCTTCTTCGAATACGGTTGAGGTATCTTCGGTGAGTAAATGCTGCGGCAAATAAGCAATAACGGCTTCTTTAGGCGCCCGAACGCCCCCGCGTGTTGGCTTCAGTTCGCCGGCAATGATTTTCATGATGGTCGATTTGCCCGCCCCGTTTTTTCCCATCAAAGCAATTTTATCGGTGGGATTTATGGCAAAGGAAATTCCGCTGAAGAGCGTTTTTCCGGTATACTCTACGGTAAGGTTGTCGACAGTAATCATGGCTTGCGAATTGGGCTGCAAAATTAGGCATTTGCAGTCTATCTAAACACAGTAATCTTCATCACACTCAAACCCCTAACTTCAGTCCGGCGGCAAAGATGTACACTCCACCTAAACTATACACTCAGAGATAACTTAGCCCTGACATCTTCGCAGTACTATCCAAAAAGTTCAATTCGCCCGAATTATCAACATCAGATGCTTCAAAACACAGACATACCATATTTTTGTCCGTCCGGTTATCAGTTTTCAGTAAAGCTAAATTTATGGAAAACGAACACCTCATTCTAGGTGAGAAGGGAGAAGATCTCGCCGAAAATTACCTCATCCGCAAGGGCTATTTAATACTCGAACGCAACTGGAAAAACCGGCACGAAGAAATCGACATCATCGCAAGGCTTGACGCATGGCTTGTAATTGTTGAAGTGAAATCGCGCAGCAGCAAAGCATTTGGGATGCCCTACGACAACATCGGCATCCGCAAACAACGTCTGCTTGTAAATGCCGCCGAAGCCTACATCATCAAACACAACAGCAACCTTGAAACGCGTTTCGATGTGGTATCGATTATCCGCACAACAACAGGACATGAAATTCAGCACATCGAGGGAGCATTCAGTCCATTTGATTAGCAACAATTTTGGTGAAATGAGGGAAAGCAGTAGGCTGATGATTGCATAAACCAAGCTTGAAACCAACTGCATAAGTCAGAAATAGCCAGTATGTTGGTGTGTATAATCTTTTGTTATATTTGCACAGTGTCTCAAAATCGCTACATGAAACGAAATTTCCAAATCAAACCATCATTTTTTGCGCTAAGTTTCTTTATTTCATTTGCATTTCTTCCGCAGTTTATTGTCGGGCAAATAGCAAAATCGTTCATGCCTCAGGGAATCAAAAAAGAATATATTTCCCAGAGCGATTACGAACAGCGCAAAGCCGCCGGGCAGTTGAGTTCGGCTATCGAGTACATCGTTAATACTCCGGTGTCTTCTGGTCAGCTTAAAAAAGTTGTCCCGAAATCAGCTGCAAAATCGAGCCGAAACTTAAATTCTCCTCCATGCGGATACGTACCTACTGTAACATTTCAGGATCCGTGGGGTGGGGATGTATATTTCGATGACTCGCCTCCGGCCGGGCCCTTTGAAGTGCAGATTCCCTTCACCTTTTGTTTTTATGATCAGCAGTATACGTCCTTCTTTATTAATAACAATGGGAATATTACGTTCGATGAACAATACACAACATTTACATCAACGGGGTTCCCATCAGCAATTGTTCCTGCCATGATTGCACCATTTTGGGGCGACGTAGATACGGGTGATGAATTTGCGCCGCTTGGTCAGGTTCGGTACGATGTATATCCCGACTATGCTATCGTATCGTGGGATAGCGTGGGCGTTTATCCCGGAACGAATCCGAATCAACGAAATACATTTCAATTGATTATTACAGATGGTGTTAGTCCGGTTCTGCCTCCGCAAACCAACATCTGTTTCATCTTCGGCGATATGCAATGGACAACCGGAACGGCCTCGCAAGGAACAGGAGGCTTCGGAGGTACTCCCGCAACTGTAGGCGTTAACCGAGGCGACGGTATCGATTATATTCAATTAGGTCGTTTTGATGCGCCGGGCACCGCTTACGACGGCCCATTCGACGCGAACGACGGGGTAGATTTCTTAGACAATACCATTTTCTTTTTCAACACCTGCCTCGAACCGGGTGCTGATAATAACATTGCGCCGATTTCGATTGGAGCACCCATTTGCGATACCTTGGTAGT
>CANMGM010000021.1 GCA_947497195.1 Bacteroidota bacterium | reverse complement strand
GAATCAAGGCCGAAAGCTTAAAGAAAAACCGTTTAAAGTCTCTTTCTGTGATGAACAACTCTTCTATTTGAGAGAAGAAAAGAGCATCCACGGTTATATTATACCGTAGCTCCGATATAGCAATCAGCTGTTTTCGCAAGGGATGGCTCAAGTCCTCGAATCCAATACTGTCTAGGGAGCTTCCAGTTTCTACTAGTTCGGGATAAATCTGATGAAATATGCGTGTAAAATTTTCATAGTTATCGACCCGAAAACGCATATAATTTAGAAAAGAGATAATATCCATCGGAATACTCTGAGGTAAATCCCCATATGTATTTAAAGTAAAATAGTATCGAATCTTCTCTGTTGAATTCTTAAATGAAAAAATAGGTTGTGCCATATTTATTAATTTATGAGCGTAACAACAATATTCTTAGGCTACAAAATCATTTTTTATCAACTTAATGGGTAAGCCCAATCCAAAAAATGATGAATCTTTCGGTATTTTGTACTTCTCATGTTTTAAAACGTTTTCTTCGAACTTAATGGTGAAAACACAATCGTCACTCGTCCAAAAACTTGCATTATTGCCCTTGCCGCTAAAATAATCATAATTATAAAGTGCTTCGTTTTCCCAATGCGTAACATATTTAACCCAGCGCATTCCAATTGCCACTATATCATAAATAAATTGAACGTCTTTTTTCTCACTATTGGGCTCACGAATAAAATGCAGGTACCATTGGTATATATCTAGTAATTTATGCAATTCGTTATTCGAGAAAGACTCAACCAATGTTTGGTAATCTTTTGAAGAGGGGACTTTATATTCGCGAGGCAAATTGCGAATAATTTCCTTACAGCCATAATAGTTAAAAAGAGGGATTCCGTCGCTCGCGTTGTCGTAAAAGCACTTTGCCGGCATCTTATTTTGCTTATACATGCCCCATTGTGTACCACCTCTGACGACATCAAAGTTTGTAAGTTCATTTAATAGATTGTAACCTAAATAACCTGGCATCCAATTTATGTTGGGAGTTTTTAACGGCTGGCAATCTGGGTTTTCAACAACTTTAACTAGTCTTATAAACTCTGAAGGCTCTCCCCATTCATGATGTTCTGAGAAAGTAACTTCTATTTTTTTATGCCTTGAAGAGTTCCCAAAACAAACACCGCCCGTTAATTGTTTTTCCTCGCTCTGCCAAAGCCATCTCGCACTTGATTCCTCAATTGTGGCAAGAGCCGAAAATCCGGTTGTGTTTTTGCCGGTATGCCCCTTTTTCCAGCCCTTAGCCGATTTAAGTCTTTTCAGCGCCTCAATATTATGTTTATGTCTCTCCTTGTTGTATTGACGACTTGTGTCCCATAAATGAGGTTCATCCTCATTAAAAAGATAGCCTGCTATGCGAAAAAGCTGTTGCCATTCCTCTTGTGTGGGAGCGCGATAGGAAGTGTTAAACAAACCACGCTTATCTTTGATTGCGAAGATGTTGTAAAGAAAACCCAAGTGTTTATTCCTCTCATCAAAATCTAAAAAATGATAACCGGGTTTCTTGTTTTTATGAAATAATTTAAATTCAGCTTGGGATGTAATAAGTTGAATATCATCCCCATTTAAATATTTTGTTGTAGTTAGATTTGTTGTTTGCCAACGTAGATTACCCAAGCGGATTTCCATATGCGTTTTCCATAGATTTAAGGTTGGGAATCTAATTACTCTTTGTCTATTCTGCTAATCAATCAATAAGATTATCTTGTTTTTTTTGACAAAAATCAACTTAGGGTCTGATAATGCTCATAAAGCCTCTTACGGTTAGGAAATAAATTTGCTTCGTTAAACATTCAATATATCAACTTTATG
The DNA here is from genome assembly GCA_947497195.1 of Bacteroidota bacterium. GTDB lineage: Bacteria > Bacteroidota > Bacteroidia > M30B66 > M30B66 > CAMCXT01. Next base: position 14,100 of record CANMGM010000021.1, on the reverse strand, counting down.
GCACTCATTAAGCAAAGGGGAGCATTCCCTATCATGAACACCTTACTGGAAAATTTTTGGAACACCGATGGTCTAATCGAAGATCGTTTATTCGGTCCACGCGCGTCTGCGCCATCCGTTAACATTCAGGATCTCGAACATTCAATTATCGTCGAAATGGCAGCTCCTGGGTTGCGTAAAGACGATTTCTCGGTTGATTTACAAAATGGCGTTTTACGCATTGAGGCCGAAACGAAGCAAGAAGACGAAGAAAAAACCGATTCCTACACGCGACGCGAATTCGCCTACAATGGTTTCAGTCGCTCGTTTTCCCTTCCGGAATATGTGAAACAAGACGATATCAACGCAACCTACGAGAATGGAATCCTCAGACTGGTTCTTAAAAAAGAGCCACAGGCGATTTCAAAACGTAAGCAAATCGAAATTCGGTAAGTTGCATCTTGGTTGGTTGAAAAGCCCGCATGGCCCTAACCTGTGCGGGCTTTTTTCATAGCCAATCGACCCAATTGTTTTTCGTTTAAGCAAAGTTTCAATACCTTTCGCTTCCGAATGTCTAAAAAGTTTCTGATTGGTCTTTTTATGGCTTTGCCATTGATCGCATTTTCACAGCGTGTTCAGGTATTGCAGCTTGATTCGATGTATGCATTTCCCGGTCAGAAACAGCCTTCTTCCAACGACCTAAGTGCGTCATTCGAAATGCAACTTAGCCCAGACTCAATTTTTATCTCGGTAAATGTTGTCGACGATCGGCTCAGCGAATCCGAAAACGGCGATCGCGTCGAGGTCTGGTTCGCACTTCCCGAAACAAAATTCAGCGATTACATTTTAGGTTCAAAGGGATCACAGACACGGATATTCCGAAACTCTTCCGAATTTGGCGACAATGCTAATTTAGATGCCTTGCTCAAGAATAGCGATTATCCCAATGGACAAATTGAGTATGAAGGTAAAAAGCTCAATCCTGAATGTCCTCCGCGCGAGAACCTGAGCGAAGGGCGTGTCTTTTTTGGCCTCACCCATTTGGTGTTCGATTTAAAAAGTGGTACGGCCCGCCACAGCGATCGGGAGAAATATGAGGTGCTACGCCAACAGCTCGAAGGCTTACCGGATGATTTATCAAGACTTGCCCGATCTAAGGTTGTACCTAATTCAAACGGCTATGCAATGTTTATTTCGATGCCTGTGGAGGCACTCGGCTTTGCGCGGTATCGCGCGAAAGAATTCAAATGCTGTGTTGATGTGTTTGATGCCGACCCGAGCGAAACCAATCAAAGCGCACTATCGTCAACGCCCAATCGCTTCTATGCAAGGCCGCATTATTTCAATACCGTAAAATCGCCCTTTCCACTCAACATTGATTTGCCTTCAATCGACTCCACACTTATTCGTAAAACCGGTCTAAATCTTCATATGTTTCGGTCTGGTAACCAGTGGAACGTCATTGGATTTGGGCTAGGACCTTTAATTTATTGTGAAGGTGTGGTATCTGAAACAGGGCTTGTGGAATTTCTGGCGTATCCGATTGCGCTGAAGTACGATAAAATCAATAGCATTCCCGGCAAAACAATCGGGCATTTAACGCTGAATTATAACGATTTAAGTCCGTTCAGGCAGGAAGACCACTATTTTCTGGTCGACAATGAAATTGTTGTTTCAAAAGGTTATAGCTATACCCGCGAACGAAGTACCGATTTTGTGAACCAGCCATTTTTGCTTCCCGATGGAGAGATTGCCTTCGTGCTGTATGATTATGAACCCGCCGATCCGCTCGGATGGGGCGAATTCGGTAAGATGGCCGATGAATTTGTGTACATTCAGCAAATCGGAAAAAATAACCGGCAACTTTTTTCGGGTGGGCAACGGCTCGAAGTATTGCATACGGCTGCCTTGGGCGAAACCCCCGATCTTTTGTGCGAACAGGTGAAGGATGTCGAGTATGCGTGGAAAGAAAAGGGCAAAGTGTTTACGGTAAATGTAAAGGGGATGCAGAAAGCATACGACCGCAAATTCGTTTTTGAGCTCAGCTCCAACGGCGAATTCAAACCGCGGAATTGATTTGATTTTCAATCAATGTTTTGCAGTTGATTGAATTCTGATTTTCTTTGTCGCTTAAATTTAATCTGTTTATGAAGAAAATTCTGATTTCAGTGCTGGTCCTTGCCGGCTTGCTATTAAATCTGCCATTGCGTGCCGATGAAGGTATGTGGTTGCCGCTTTTGGTTAAACGCCTCAATTACGAGCAAATGAAAAAGATGGGCTGTAAGTTAACAGCCGATGAAATCTACAACATCAACAATTCATCGTTGAAGGATGCCGTTGTGATGCTTAGCGGTGGTTCGTGCTCTGCTGAAGCAATTTCTGCCGAAGGCTTGCTCCTTACAAACCATCATTGCGGCTACGAAGCCATCCAAACCAACTCATCTGTTGGGAACGATTATCTCACAAATGGTTTTTATGCAAAAACACGCGCCGATGAACTTCCAACCGGCGGTATTACTGCTTCATTTTTAGTGCGCATCGAAGATGTCACAGCACGTGTTCTTGCAGAGGTAAATTCGGGCATGAGCGAAAGCGAGCGCACAGCAAAGGTTCGGCAGATGTATAAAACAATCGAAACCGAAGCAACAACAGGAACGAATTACAATGCATCCGTAAAATCATTCTTCAACGGAAACGAATATTACCTTTTTGTTTACGAAACATTTACCGATGTACGCCTTGTTGGTGCACCGCCCGAATCGGTTGGGAAATTTGGAGGCGATACCGACAATTGGATGTGGCCGCGCCATACCGGCGACTTCTGCATGTTGCGCGTGTATGCCGGTAAAGACAATAAACCCGCCGCTCCATCGCCCGAAAACGTTCCGTATAAACCCAAGCACTTCCTTCCAATTTCTCTCGATGGTGTTAAAGAAGGAGATTTCACAATGGTGATGGGATATCCGGGAACAACCGATCGTTATTTAACTTCATACGGTGTTCAAATGGCACTTGATCTGAGCAATCCTGCCGTCGTAAAAATTCGCGACAAGAAACTGAAGCTCATGAAAGAAGACATGGATGCATCAACCGAAATTCGCATCAAATACGCCTCAACGTATGCACAAACTGCGAATTATTGGAAGTATTTTATCGGTCAGAGTGAGCAACTTAAAAACAACAATGTAGTTCAAAAGAAGAAAGACCTCGAAACGAAGTTCCAAACCTGGGCAGGAGCAGATCCTACACGCCAGGCAAAATATGGAAGCGCACTTGCTGAAATCGAAAAGGCCTATCAGGATTTACGGAAAATAACACTCAACCGAACATATTTGAATGAAGCCGTATTGCAGGGTGCTGCTGTTGGATCAATTGCCATGCAGATGAGTCAGCTGAAGGATATTCTTGCCGATTCTGCAAATGCTGCAGGACCATTGGCCGAGGTGAAGGCCGAAGTTGCGGCTATGTATAAGGATTACAATGAGCCAACCGATCGTAAATTGATGGAGGCCATGATTGCCATGGTAATGGCCGATATTCCGAAAGAAATGCAGGCTCCAATCTTCGACACAATTCGCATCAAATGGAATGGAAATGTGAAGGCGTTTGTGGATGATGTCTATGCACGTTCCATTTTTGCAAGTGCTGCAAAGTTCAATGCTTTCCTCGATAAACCATCGCTTGTCGTTTTTGAAAGCGATCCGGCAGCAAAATTTAGCAGTGGCGTGCTCGATCATTATATGAAAACATTCCGTCCGGTAATAACCGAAATTCAGGGCCGCATCGAAAGAGGAAATCGCGCATTTGTAGCCGGTTTGCGCGAGATGATGCCCGAGAAGAAATTCTATCCAAACGCTAACAGCACCATGCGTTTAACTTATGGTTCGGTACAGGAATATGATCCGCGCGATGCGGTTGAATACGAAGAGTACACAACCATAAAAGGCGTGATGGAAAAAGAAGATCCTACCAATCCGGAGTTTGTGGTTCCAGCCCGTCTGAAAGAACTTTACAAAGCTGGCGATTATGGAATATATGGCGAGAATGGATCGCTTAACACCTGCTTTATTTCAACCAACGACATCACCGGCGGTAATTCGGGAAGTATGGTTGTGAATGGGAAAGGTCAACTTATTGGTTGTGCGTTTGATGGCAACTGGGAAGCTATGAGCGGCGATATCTTCTTTGAAGATAAAATTCAGCGTACAATCTCTGTTGATATTCGCTATGTATTGTTCCTCATCGACAAATTAGGCGGTGCCGGACATTTGGTAGATGAAATGAAGCTGATGAAAAAAGGTAAAGAAGTGAAACGCAGCTAAGGAAAATACCTTGCCCTCAAGATTAAACGAAAATGGCTCGATAATTAATCGAGCCATTTTCGTATGTACTCGCCACCCGGATCGTACATTTCAGCCTGTCTTTTGGTATTAAAAACTCTGTTTTCGCGCGGGTCATTTCCTACGCCTGCTAGATAGGCCCAGTTACCCCAATTTGAAAACACATCGTAATCAATAAGCTGTTCTTCAAAATATGCTGCGCCCCGCCGCCAATCGAGCTTAAGTTGGTGCACCAGAAAACTGGCAACATTCTGTCGACCCCTGTTGCTCATAAAGCCCGTTAGCTTTAGTTCACGCATGTTGGCATCCACAAAATCGTCTCCGGTTTGCCCATTCACCCAGGCATCGAATCGATCAATTGCATTGGAAGGCTCAACAAGATTCATATCTTTTCCGCATATTCCGCCCGATTTAAATAGACGCGTGCCGTACTTCAACATTACGTATCGGAAGTAATCTCTCCATAACAATTCAAAAATGAGCCAATAGGTCGATTCATTTGATTCTACTTCGCGCTCGAATGTCTTGATTTCGAAAAAAATCTCCTGCGCACTTAAACACCCAATGGCAAGCCATGGGCTGAATTTCGATGAATATTCGGTGCCGAGTAGTCCGTTGCGCGTTTCTTTGTATGTCAAAATATTGCGCGAGCTCCATAGGTAGTTCTTGAGTCGTTCCAATGCCGTGTATTCTCCGCCACGAAAGGGAAAGGCCGTATTGGGGTGAGCTGGATCTATACCAATGTTGCTCTGTGCTCTAATTACTGAAGGCAGATTGTCTGTTGATGCGTCAAGCATTGATTCGATGCCGACCTGCTCAATTTTCTTTCGAAATGCTGTAAATGTTTCGGGCAATTCATCGATATCAAAAGGCAAGTAATTGGGTGGAAGTAAAAAACCATCATCAAACAGGCACAATTCTACCCGAGGAATCGATTGCAATAGCTTTTCCTGTTCTTTTTCCTCAGATGCGTACCCTTTGTTTGCAAAAATCCGGTACTCAGTATGCGAATCAAAATAAGTACGTAGCACCTCTTTAGGAACTCCTGAAAGCACTTGAAGGCGAATGTTGTATTGGTTTAGATTCTCTGCCAGATCAGCTAATGATTCGGCAATAAACCTCCTTCTGAAATCTCCAAGTTTAGAGTTGCGATTATCGAGGATATACAGGGCGCTCTGTTCGCCCCCTTCTGCAAGCGCAGCATTTAATGCGGGATTGTTGCGAATTCTCAGATCGTTTCTAAACCAAACAATATTATTTGCCATATAATGCCCGACCATCTATTTGATCGGGCTTTTAACAATAAAATGCCGGATTAGTTTTTAGACAGATTGGAATAATGAGTTTTCAAGCGTGACAAGAACCCCTTGTTTTGAATAAATAACAAAGAATTAAGAGATCAAGATTTTCACGAATAACGAAGTTTATATTCGGGAACCTCAACGTTTCCAAAAAGCTTCATCGTTTTGAAATGACTTTGAACAGCTGGTATAAATCCGTCAATATAATGATACGGCAAATGATGTTTTGCCGACAAACGCTGAACAATCTTGCTTAATTCGGGATAATGCACATGACTAACTTTGGGGAACAGGTGATGTTCAATCTGGAAGTTTAATCCGCCTACAAACCAAGAGAGAACCTTATTGTCCATGGCAAAATTTGAAGTTGTTCGCATTTGATGTGCTGCCCAGGCTTCTTCGATGTTCAATTTGTCAGCAGCCGAGGTGGCGTCTGCAAATGCCGTGTTTTCAACCACATGTGCCAATTGAAATACCAGCGCCATAGTTAATCCCATCGCTGCATTGGTAAGAAAATAGCCTATCAGGAAAGGCTTCATTCCTACAACAATTGCCGGAATAATCATGTAAAAAACAATGTAAAGCACTTTGGTTGCCCAGAAAATAACATGTTCCTTTAATGGGAAATTATTCATCGGCGTTCCATTGATATCGCGCTTAAAGTACTTCTGAAAATCAGTCAACAATGCCCATAGAATCGAAGAAACAGCATAAAGCGGAACCATGTAGATGTGTTGATACCGATGAAAGGGTTTATAAGGTTGCGAGTAACAATGCCGCAGAACAGGCGATTTGGCAATGTCGTCGTCGACACCATCGATGTTTGTATACGTATGGTGGATGATATTGTGCTTTTGTTTCCAGATAAACGCATTGCTTCCCAGTCCATTCATGGTTAAGCCCATGATGTAATTGAGGGTTTTATTTTCCGAATAACTTCCATGACAGGCATCGTGCATCACGCTAAATCCGATGCAGGCGAGCAAAAATCCAAGTACTAGGCACAAGGCAACCGCTGCAATTACCGGCAGACCCAAAAATAGAAGCGAGAAATAAATCGTCAAACTGGAGCCAATCAAAACAAACGACTTGAAATATAGCCGATAGTCGCCAGTGCTTTTGATTCCCTTCTGCGCAAAATGCGCTTTCACCTCCTGGTTCAATTCCACATAAAACGAATTATTGGAATTGTCGAAACTTACTTTTTTCAATGGTTTTGAATAGATGGCAGCAAGTTACAAAATAATGTGAGTGCGAATTACAGCGCCATAATTTCGGCCATAAGCAGCATCGTATCGTTTACATCCATGATGTGTTTCACTGCGTTTGTTAATGGCGTGTAAGCTACTTTGCCGGAAATTTGCCCAACCATTACCCTGTTCTGCCCGTTAATCAATGCTTCAACCGCTTCGTATCCCAACCGCGTAGCCAAAACACGGTCCATGCAGCTTGGGTTTCCGCCGCGCTGAATGTGCCCTAGAACCACAACTTTTGTTTCGAGCTTATCGAATTTCTTCTGCACCATATCGGCAATCTGAAAGGCTCCGCCGGCATCATCGCCTTCGGCTACGATAATGATGTGTCCCGATTTTTGCCGTTTCCAGCCACGTTCCAGTTGTGTAATTAATCGGTCAACATGGGTTTTTGTCTCAGGAATCAGAATAGCTTCGGCACCAACGGCAATACCGCTGCGGAGCGCAATTAATCCGGCGTCGCGTCCCATTACTTCTACGAAAAACAAGCGGTTGTGCGATGATGCTGTATCGCGGATGTTGTCGACTGCCTCAACAACTGTATTGATTGCGGTGTCGTAACCAATGGTAAAATCGGTGCCCACCAAGTCGTTGTCGATCGTTCCCGGAATGCCAACAACCCTCAACTCCGGAAATTCGCTTGCGAGGATGTCGGCTCCACGAAAAGAACCATCCCCTCCAATTACCACAAGACCCTCTACACCGAGTTTTCGTAGGTTTTCGATTGCATTTCGACGGCCGTCTGCTTCCATAAAACGCTTGCTACGTGCAGTTTTCAAAACTGTACCGCCTCTGCCAATGATGTTACCAACCGATGATGAATTCATTTGACGGAAATCTCCGTTTATCAAACCCTCATAACCGGCAACAACACCAGTTACCGTTAACCCATGGTATAAGCCTGTGCGCACAACCGCGCGAATTGCTGCGTTCATACCCGGCGCATCGCCTCCCGATGTTAATACAGCTATGTGTTTCATAAAAAGTGTTAAACAGACACAAAGGTACGTTCAAATTTACTTTATCGTGTCGAATCAGGGAACAAATTCGAAGGCACCGGCGTCGGGTGCTTCATCGGTAGTCCGACTAACTCCGTCAATATCCTCGGCTATTACAGGCGGGATATTCACGAACGATGAGCTCCCCCAGTTTCGGGCTACAGAACTCGCCGTTAATTTGTAGTTCTGAGCATTCACATCCGCAAAACCCGGATCCTCGTTAAACTTCATCGCTTCAAAATGCAGCGGATCGGCTGTGTTTATATCGGGATTGTCGATTTTAAGCAGGCTGTTTTTAAACACCCAATTGAATGGTGCATCGGCCAAACCATCCACTACCAATTCATTTCCGCTCTGGAGATTTCCGTAAACAATTCCGTTCAAAAATGAAAAATCCATCGGTGCCACAACAACCGAATTATCGGGACGTGTTTGCGCATTGCTTAGCACTACAGACGGTTCTGAACGTACATTTCCGCTCCAGTAATTCGCAAAGGTGCAATGCCTGAAATTGTAGTTTCCACCTCGAATCAAGGCCAATGTATAGGCTCCGCAATTGCTCACCACGTTGTTCCAGGCTTCGATCTGATAATTCACGCCGTAAATACCGAACGCCTTCATGTTTCGGATACGCGTATTGCTGAGGGTCAATCGACTCTGACCGGCATCGCCGAGTTCAATCAGATCTTCGGCTTGTATGCCGATATTTCCGTTTTTGATGACCGCATAATTGATTTTGTTTCCAAGACTGCCCTGGTTAATCCAAATACGATCCCACTGCCCGGGCTCTTCGCGGTATTCATCTTCCTTGCGTACACCCTGAAAAACAACCGAGTCCTGCAATGTTCCATTTACAACCAACGTTCCCTGTTTGTAAACCCAGAGACCTGAATTGTTATACAAGTAAACCTGCGTTCCCGCCTCAATGGTTAGCGTTTGTGCCGAGTCTACAACCAAATACCCAATAACTACCTTTGGACGTTCATTCGTCCATACCGTATTTGCATTGGGTAAAATGGAGAATGGGGGAAACCCATTGCCAAGGAATTGGTCGGGACGATAAAAATCGGCGTTTCTTCCGTAGGCAACGAGCAACACTTTTTGCTCATTCCCATTGGTTTCGAACAAAATACTATCGCTCACCACAAAGGGATTGAGTTCGTTGTTTGGGTCGATGGTAACTTCTGCAAACACAAAAATGCTATCGCCGGCATCAATTTCTACATCCGTAATTGAAGTCGCGGGCACGCCATCAACGTTAATCCTGAACAAAGAACTACTGCCGCCGGCAAGGCGAATGGAGGATATTTTAATGCGTTTGCCGTTCGGGTTGTATACACGGAAGCGCTTGGTAACAGAGCTCAGTGTGGTGAATACGGTATCAAAATACACCGAGTCGTTCGAAAACGAAAGCTTATCCGATGGATTTACGGTTAATTCATCCTTGCGGCAAGAGCTTCCGAACCCAAGGAACATAATTCCAAGCAAGACAACGATGTAAAACGAACTTTTCAATGCGATTTCGAACGAATAAAGCTGGGAATTATTGCTGGTTTTAGTTTAAAAAATGAGGCGTTCAACCGGTTTTCCATTCGCAATGTGACTTTCAACAATTTCGTCTACGTCGCTCAACTGAACCTTCCCGTAAAAAACACCATCGGGATACACAGCCACAACAGGCCCCGATTCGCAGAAATCGAAGCAGCCGGTTCGTTGTGCACGTATTGGCATATCGAGGTTACGATCTTTGATTGCTTTTTTAAATGCCGTAACCAGGGCAAGGCCATGTTGTTCGCCGCAACAAGGACGCGGAGCACCATCGGGACGCTGGTTTGTGCAAATGAACAAATGTTTTTGGTATTTCATCGTAAAGGTCAATTTGCGAACAAAGGTAAGGATTGATTTGTTGTATTGAAGTGAAAACCATTCTTGTTACTGGGGGTACTGGATTAATTGGGAAAGCACTTGCGAAAGCGCTCAAAGCTCAAGGCTACAGCGTGATTTTATTGAGTCGTGGTATTGAGTTGCCTCCGGATTACGATGCGGTATATCGCTGGGATGCCACCAACAGGCATTTCGATTATGCAGCACTCGATGGCGTTACAGATGTGATTCATCTAGCGGGCGCGGGCATTGCCGACAAGCGCTGGACAGAGGGTCGAAAAAAAGAAATTATTCAAAGCCGTATTGCGCCATTGCAGGCTATCCGCGAGGGATTGGCAGCAAGAAATCAGAAAATTGACACTTTGGTTTCGGGTTCGGCCATTGGTTGGTATGGAAGCGGAACCGATTCATTATTGCATGTCGAAAACGAGTCTGCGGCGTCTGATTTTATGGGTGAAACCTGCAAATTATGGGAAGATGCAGCCAATGCGTTTTCGGATAGTGCCCATCGGATTGTAAAAATTCGCACTGGAGTTGTACTGGATGCAGCTGCTGGAGCATTCCCGAGTTTATTGAGGGCAGTGAAATTAGGATTTGGAGCGCCATTGGGAACAGGGCAGCAGCAAATCCCCTGGATTCATCGTGATGATATTGTTGCGGTTTTTATAAGCGCGCTTGAGAACACTGCCTATTCGGGGCCAATTAATGCTACCTCCACGGAGAACTGCAGCAACGGCACGTTTACCAAAGGTTTATGTCGTGAAACGAATCGCCCATTTTGGCCCTTTTCTGTTCCATCTCTTTTTCTCAGGGTTTTATTTGGCGAAATGGCTGATGTTGTTTTATATGGCTCACGCATTTCGAACGAAAAACTCAGGGGACTTGGCTTCACGTTTGCGTATACAGAACTTTCGGATGCTCTTCGCGATTTGCTAAAAACACAAACCCCGGACAGCCAAAGCTGAGCCGGGGTTGTTTATCCCGTCAAACCAACAAATCGGGGATAATTATGTATGGCATTAAATGCATCTTTGATGACTGACAATACTGAGTAATTGATTGGTTCGAATGTACACTATCATTTTGAAAATACAAACTTACTTTTGTAAATAGCGTAATAAAATAATAGGGAAAAAAACCATAAAGACGCTTGGTAAAAACAGCATGCATTTGCATGTTGCCGAGCTATAATTAAAGCAATTCCAAAAACATTATAGATTTCCGCAGTTGTTTCTGTGTTGAAGTCGGGAATTTAATAACCTCAAATTTTCAGCAAGTCCTTGTTTGCGGTTTTGAATCGAAAAGTTGGTTTTATATGTATGATTCTCTAAAAAATTCAATTGCAAATCATCCCATCTGCTTTCATCCAGTAATTCGCCTGCATATAGCATTTCTTTTCGAAGTGTGTCTCCTATTTCGAAAAAGTCGGTTCTCCCAAGGTAATCTAAATCTGCATCGCAAATTACTTTTTCCAAGTGCGATTTGGGATTTTGGGGCATACGCGTTGCCAAAATACACCGGCTAATAATATCTATTTCCGATTCGCTTAGATTGGAGTCTGATGCAGATTCCAGAAATTTCTGAATGCTAAATTCCTCATGGTTTTTTCTGCCTATTGAAAAGCCTGTATCATGATATAATGCAGCTATTTTAATAAGCATCAGCTCGTGCGGGGTTAATTCTTCGGCAATCCCAATCTCCTCCGCCTTAACAAGCACATCAAGTGTATGCCTTAAGTTATGATATTCATAGCGGGGGTCGATATCCTGCTCGAAAATAAGGCGAACCCGATCTAAAGACATCGAATAAAAGTTGAGCAGGTAATTCATTGTAGATTAGAAACAAAAATACAAGATTATTCAATCTTCAAGCGGTAAATTATCTTTTGAAGCAAACAATCAGCATAGGTAAAATGTGCTGCATGGGTTATCGATCTCTGCTGCATGTTGAAATAATCTTTAGATAATCAATCAGAATCATCAGGATGGAGCTTCCATCTGCAACCTGCGATTGCCACGATTTTTATCGGCATCCTATTCCTTAAATTGCTGGTTTACTTTCGCGATTCGACCGAATAAGCGATTAAATGCCGGAGCATCGCTGTGATTTTTTTAGGATCGGTTTCGCTGCAGGCATACTCATCCTGTGCGCCCTCCTTTCCCATGCGGATGTGCGGATTACGGAATTTCATCGCTGAAGGATACAAGCTTGAAGCGGATGCATGAAAATGGCGGATGCCGGCTTGCCACAAGGTTTCGATTTGGCTTTCATTCACGCCACTCCCGGCCATGATTTCGATGCGTCCGTTTGATACTTCTGTCATTTTTCGTAGCATATCGATTCCTTCAATAGCGGTATTTCGCCCTCCCGAGCTAAGCACCCGTGTAACGCCCAGTTCAATCAATTGCTCCAGCGCTTCGAGTGGATTGCGGCACATATCGATGGCACGGTGCACGCAAACTTCGAGGTTGCCTGCTAACGATTTAAGATGTTGCATGCGCGGGATATCGAACGAGCCATCGGGATGTAATATGCCCGTTACGACGCCCTGAACGCCTTGTTCGCGGCAGAATTCCACATCGCGGCACATTTCGCTGAATTCTGATTCGGAGTAGCAAAAATCGCCACCCCGCGGACGGATGATTGGAAAAGTGCCGAGCGTAGTGTGCTGAAGTGCTTCGTGCAATAAGCCATAACCCGGTGTTGTTCCACCTTCGAGTCGGCCCGAGCACAACTCCACACGATGTGCTCCGCATGCAGCTGCGGTGGCAACACTTTGCGCGCTGTATGCGCAGATTTCGAGCGAGTAATTCATACCTGCAAGCTTGTATGCAACGAATTAAGCGAAATTGATTTAAATTCGTGCTATGACAAAACCCCTGAAACCGAATTTAAATCCGCGCATTTTTTGGGACGTTCGGTTCGACGATCTGGACTATGAGAAATACGCCAATTTCATCATTGAGCGGGTGTTTGAGCGCGGCGATGTGGAGGATATTCGGCAAACGCGTCGGTTTTATGGAGATGAACGGGTGAAGCTGGCGCTAACACAGGCAAAATGGCTTGGCGAGAGCACGCTGACACTTGCTCAAGCTTTATTTGATAACGATAAAAACGCCTATAGATGTTATATCTTGAGACAGTCGAACCCGGGACTTTTCAGTTACTGAAGGCCTTGATGGCCGCTCCGTCCGTTCGGGATTTTTCATTAGTGGGCGGAACGTGCCTTTCTCTTCGCCATGGACACCGAAAATCGATAGATCTGGATCTGTTTGGAACGGAGAATTTTGAAAATGAGCTACTGAAAGAGAATTTAGAAAAAGATGGATTTAGATTTACGGAGACATTTTATACAAATCGCTTGGGTGTTTTCGGGTTTTTAAATGGGATTAAAGTCGATTTTGTAAGACATCATCAATTCCCATTGTTAAGGAACATTCAAGTTGTAGATGGAATTCGAATGTTTAGTGATCAGGATATTATGGCGATGAAAGTCTCCGCCATACTTCGGCGTGCGGTAAAGAAGGATTTTTGGGATGTGGCCGAACTTCTGCGTACCTATTCGATGGATGATTTTGTTGAAAGTTATTACGCCAAATACCCAGATAATCTCTTATTGATTTCAATACCCCGAGCACTAAGTTATTTTGAAGATGCCGAATTATCGCCCGAGCCCGAATGCCTGCGCGGCCTCTCTTGGGAAGAAGTAAAATCAATTATTCGCAAGGCGGTGCGGGAGTATTTAAGCTAGTGGTTAGCGTGCATAAACGATATTGCATGAAAGAGGCGTTTTTACTTTTGGTGTCAATCTTATTTTCAATTACGCACTTTGCAAATGGAATTATTGGCGTAACCGATAGCAGTCATAATGCGTTTTTAAAAACACAAGACAGCTTAACAAGTCAAATTCATCCAACCATTAAACAACTATTTTATGACCTTCCGCTCGAAAAATCGCGCAAAGATCTTCGTGAAATAATTTTAAATGATAAAAGATTCGTCTCTACAGATTCTATTTTCAATAATTATAAACCAGACACTTTTTTCAAGGGCAATTCAGTAGATAAAGGGCAGATTGAGTCTATGCCCGATTCAATGCAAATTCTATTAGCATTGGGCTATACTTCGCTAAGTACTGAAAAAGGAGGCGAACCTGACTTTAAAAATATTTCTCTGCTGAATTTCAAATATTTCTATTCCAGCAAAGACAGTGTTGATAAGGAATACGAGAAATTACTGCACTCAGTATATCCTATTTTATCCGATTCAAGTTCAGAAAAAAGTGTATCGCCATACTCAATAGGTAAAGAAAGTGGGCAGATGATAATCAATGGGAAGCTTTTTG
>CANMGM010000020.1 GCA_947497195.1 Bacteroidota bacterium | reverse complement strand
ATCCGAATATTCATCCGAACATTCCATTGCCGACGCTATTGAGCTTTGCAACAATGTTGGTGGTAAATGGGAAAAACTCCCAATTGCAAATCCGGTTGAGGCAACATTGCGGGTTTTAAACCCTCTGTTCGAAGGAACGTCGCCCAACTTAACCGAAGAGAATATTCAGGCGCGAATTCGTGGTTTGCTGCTCATGGCGCTGAGCAATAAATTCGGCCATATCTTGCTTAACACCACCAATAAATCGGAAGCCGCCGTTGGTTATGGAACGCTTTACGGCGACATGTGCGGCGGCTTAGCCGTTCTGGGCGATGTATTCAAGACCCGGGTTTACCAACTGGCACACTACGTCAACCGCGATCGCGAAATCATCCCACAAAACACCATCGATAAAGCCCCAAGCGCCGAGTTGCGTCCAGACCAAAAAGATTCTGATTCGCTCCCCGAATACGATTTACTGGATGCAATTCTCGAAGCACATATTGAGCAGCATAAATCTGAACAGGAAATCTGCGCCCAAGGCTATGAGCCGACTCTTGTAAATCGGGTGCTCAAACTTGTTCATACGGCCGAATACAAACGCTTCCAGATGCCGCCTGTATTACGCATTACGCGCAAGGCTTTTGGTCCCGGACGGCGCTTCCCGCTCGTAGCAAAAGCCTAAAACCCAAATGTAAGCTGCACGGCGGTTGTTCTCGGTTGCTCTATCGACATAGGGCGCAAGGCATACTCCTCGTTCAATAGGTTGTTCACGATAAAACTCAGCGAGAAACCATCCTTAAGTTTATACAATACGCGCGCATCAAAAACCCAAACGCCTTTATTGTTCGCTTCGCGGTATGCTTTTAAGCCCGGTGCCGGCTGTCCCAAAAGCGGTAACAATTCGTCGAGGTCTTCAAAAATTTTATCAACGTTATTCATAAAGCTGTTGTAGCGGGAGCTAAAGCCCACTGTCCAGCGCTTGTATGTCCATTCCACATCGGTTTTAAATAAATGCTGAAAACGGTATTTCAGCAGGTAATTGGTGGAATCTGATGAAGATGTTGCATAGGTTAATGGTGTATTCCCGAGCTTCACCGGATAGGCTTTATTGGGTTCAAGTGCAACAGGCAAGGTGTAGGTATAGCCCGCAAGCAATGAGAAACCGTGTTTTCCGATATTCCCCTGTCCGGCAATGGATGCATCCCAACCGGTAACCTTTGTGTTTCCAATGTTTAAGGATGCGAAGCCCAAACCGAAAAGTTTTGTTGGGTCGGGCGGACCAAATTGACCGAAATTGAATTCGATGTTATCTTCAAAATGCTGTTCGAAATACACCACATCGAGATAGCCTTTAAATGAGCCCACTTTGAAGCCTTGCTTGATTCCCACTTCGGCATTCCATGAGCTTTCAGACTTCAGACTGTCGTTCGGATAAATCTGAATCGGCCCAACCTGTGTGCGAATGTACTTTTCGGCCATGGTTGGAAATCGATAGCCTTGTCCGAACGAAGCACGAATAAAACTCGCTTTATGCAGTTTCATATTCATGCCGGCACGGAAAACCGGGCGACCTTCGCTGCTTGTTTCGAGACTGTCGTCGTCAAAGAAGCGTGGCTTGCTGATGGTAAAATGTTCGTAGCGGGCACCGGCGTTCAGAGTAAGACGATCGAAGAACGTGCGTTCTACCTGCGCGTAGGCAGCAATGTTGCGGTTAAACGACTTGGCTTCCAAATCGACCGTATCGCTCAAGTTGCCTTTGTATAAATCGGAGGTTCCGAAAGTGTAGGAATGCAATGCCCCGGCGGTAAACAACAAACCTTTGGCAAAGCCCGATTCTACATTTTTTTGCACCTGGTATTCGTTGTACACCAAATCGCTCTTGTTGCCCTGGTTGTTGTCGTTATCGTTGTTTAAGTGAAAGAAACGATTCCGCAAACTATGGCGGAAGCCTTTTTTACCAATATAATTGATGAAAGGATCTACATAAAAAACATCTTGTAAGGTAAGCGTGTTGGAACCCCGATACGAGCGATACAATCCCGGCCCGGCATTGTACCAGATTAGCGTTCCGGTTGAGCGCGAGTACATCGCATTGAAGTTAACGCCAAAATTCAAGCCCTCGATTTTCTTGCTCCGGTAACGTAGGTTCATGTTTATGCGCGCTCGGTTTTCGAACTCGCCGCGTTGCTCGGCCAACGGATTAAACGTAGTATCTGTTACATCAACCGGCTGCGGGCCTTTGTATCCATTGTCGTTAAACACATTCCCACCAATAACCAGATCAAGATTGCCGATTTGCCGCGAATGGAAAAAGTTGATTCCATTATAGGTCGGATTGTTCGATCCCCAGTAAATGGCTTCCTTGTTCTTGGGATTGTTGTATACCCCCGAAAACACATTGAACTTGGTTTGCGGCTTTTCGCGCGGATACGCTGTACGGATATTCAACACACCACTTAACGCCGCCGAGCCATATAAAACAGACGATGCGCCTTTGATTACCTCAACCTGCTCAATATTTTCGACCGGAATGAAACCCCAGCTTGGTCGGCCGGCATCGCCCGAAAGTAAGGGTAAATCATCCACCAAAATCATAACACGGCTGCCGGCACCGAAGCTGTAACCACTACCTGAACGGATCTGCGGTTCGGCATCCACAATGCTAACTCCGGGAACCTGCTGCAGCGCTGTTTCTATGGTTGTTGTATTCTTGTTTTCGATGATGTTTGGGCGCAAAACCTCAACACTAACGGTAAGGCGTTCGATATTCTGTTCGTATTTTCCGGCAGTTGTTACGAAGGTTTCAAGCTCGGTCGAAGATGATTCGAGTACAGCGTCCAGTTTTAATTTCTCGTTCGGTTTTATTTCGATTGTCTTTTCTAACGTTGTGTATCCCAATTGACGGAAAACAATCGTGCGTGTTCCGGGCATTACTTCGAGTGAATAACTGCCATCTAATTTGCTTACAACGCCTGAAGTTTCTGATCCTTTGGTGTAAACAGCAACCGAAAGCAGAGCTTCCCCCTCCTTCGATTTCACAATTCCGGATATGGTTGCCCGCTCTATCTGGGCAACTGCACTTAGTGAAAAAAAGTAGAGAAGTACTGTCCAAAAGTGTGGTTTTCTGCAAGTTTCAAACATCATGAAGCGTGTTGTTGTAGGCATAGTAAATTGCAATGTACAAATTTTCATCAGCGTTGAATTATTCCTCTGAGTTACATCACAGCATTGCCATAACATTACTTCCAGGAATTGGATATCGAACGGCACGAAAGATAATCCGCGAAACCGGATCTGCGCAACAATTTTTTAAGGAATTGAAATCTGGACGCGTTCGGCGCGATTCTTTTCCATCTGATCTTGTAAAACAATCCCTTTCTTTTGCAGAACGGGAGATTGAGCAGTTCGAAAAACACAAGATTCGCGCACTGCACCTCGACGAACCCGAATTTCCACGCCGCATAAACGCCTGCGATGACGGACCGATAGTGCTATACACCAAAGGCGAAATGGACCTCAACAGCGCGCGGTGCATTGCCATTGTTGGTACCCGAAACGCCACGTCATATGGCATCCGTGCTACAGAAGAACTAGTTGAACACATAGCACGTTACAAGGGCTCTGTTATAAGCGGCTTGGCTTATGGAATTGACACGGCAGCCCATCGCGCTGCGAACGAAATGGGAGTTCAGAATGTGGGAGTCGTTGCGCACGGCCTCGATAAACTATATCCATCAAGCAATGCCACTCTAGCACGCAAAATGGAGCGATTTGGCGGATTGGTAAGCGATTTTAAAATCGGCACACTCCCCGACCGAACGAACTTCCCTATGCGCAATCGGATTATAGCCGGTTTGTGCGACGCAACAATTGTAGTGGAAGCTGGTACAAAAGGCGGCGCGTTAATTACCGCGAAAATGGCCAATGCTTACAATCGCGATGTATTTGCGGTTCCAGGGAGACATTCGGATGCGTATTCCAGCGGCTGCAATTTGCTCGTTCGAAACAATGAAGCTGCGATTCTGGCTTCTGCATCCGATCTGGCCTGGCACCTCGGCTGGGAAGAGCCGGAACTGTTCGAAAAAAAGACGACGGGTGCGGCGCAGGTAAAACTCGACGAAAACGAGACCCTCTTGCTTTCGCTCATTCGCAAAGGCGTGAATTCGCTCGACACAATCTGCGATGCCGTCGATTTGCAACACCACATGATTTCCGCGGCATTGCTTTCGCTCGAATTCAAAAAGCTGGTGCGTTCGCTTCCGGGCAAAACCTGGGAAGCCACAGGGAATGGTTAAATCGACTCGAGTTGCAAAACTTGGGATTCCCAACTTTGCATCGCTGTTTCCAATTCGTTTTTCATAGTGGAATGGCGCGCGAGCAAATCAGATGATTTCTTCGCGTCGGCATAGGTTTCCGGATCGGCCAAGGCTGCTTCTAAAACCTCAAGCTCCGACTCGAGTTGTGCAATTCGCTCCTCCGAATTTCGGATTTTTGTTTGGAGCTGCTTTTTCTGTTTTTCGATTTCGGGATTTACTTGCTTTTTCTGCTCAATTACAGGCACTTCAGGCTTTTTCGAAGCTTGCTTGTTCTGCTCCAATTGCTTTAGCGTTTCGAGTTTTCGACTTTGGAGGAAGTCGAAAACACCGCCCGGAAACTCGCGTACTGAACCGTTTTTAAACTCAAACACCTTATTGCACAATCCATCCAGAAACTCGCGATCGTGCGACACCAAAATCAGTGTGCCATCGTATTGCTTCAGCGACTCTTTCAAAATGTCTTTCGAACGCATGTCGAGGTGATTGGTTGGCTCATCGAGCACCAAAAGATTAACCGGCTGCATCAGCAAACGGGCAATAGCCAATCTCCCTTTTTCTCCGCCCGATAAAACCTTCACGCGCTTATCAACCGCTTCGCCCCCAAAAAGAAATGCACCAAGAATGTTCCTGATTTGCTGCGTTGTTGTTCCTCCCGCCACTTGCTCGAGTGTTTCCATTACAGTTAGCGATGGGTCAAGGGTGTCGGCTTGGTTCTGTGCAAAATATCCAAGCTGCACATTGTGCCCGAGGCTTATTGCACCTTCGTGTTCCAATTTTCCGGTGATAATTTTCGACAGTGTTGTTTTTCCTTCTCCGTTGCGACCAACAAATGCAATTTTATCGCCGCGCTCAACCATAAAATCGAGTTTGCTTAACACGACTTTTTCGCCGAAGCTTTTACTTACGCCTTCGGCAGTGATAACTACTTTACCGGAACGCGGTGCAGAAGGAAAACGAAAGTGAATCGCGGCAGTGTCCTCCTCTTCAACCTCTATTCGGTCTACTTTATCGAGCTGTTTGATGCGCGACTGTACCTGAACGGCCTTACTTGCCTTGTACCGAAAGCGGTCGATGAACTTCTCGGTATCCTCAATCATTTTTTTCTGATTCAGGTAAGCGGCCATCTGCAACTCGCGGCGTTCTTTGCGTAATTCGACATACTTGCTGTAAGATGCCTTGTAGTCTTCAATCGTTCCAACCGTAATCTCGATGGTTCGGTTTGTAACAGCATCCAAAAATGCACGATCGTGCGAAACCAGAATTACTGCTCCGGGGTAGCCCGAAAGAAATCCTTCAAGCCACTGAATGGCTTCGATATCGAGGTGGTTGGTTGGCTCATCGAGTAAAACCGCATCGGGCGATTGTAAAAGGATTTTCGCCAACTCAACGCGCATTTTCCATCCGCCCGAAAACTCATCCATTTGGCGATTCATGTCTGATGAACGAAAACCCAAGCCCAAAAGCACCTTTTCGGTTTCGCCATCTACAGAACCTGAACCAAGAAGAGATAGACGCTGACCCGATTCATTGAGGCGTTCAATAATCTGATGGTAATCGTCCGACTCATAATCGGTTCTGGTTTCAAGTTGATTGCTCAATGCGGCTATTTCTTCTTCAAGGCGCAAAACCTCAGCAAATGCTGTTCGGGCTTCCTCGAAAATGGTAGTGCCGCTGTTGTGCTTCATTTCCTGAGGTAAATACCCAATTCTATATCCGTTAGGAAACGAAACAGTTCCTTTGGTAGGTTCTTGCTGCCGCGCAATAATTTTCAGCAAGGTCGATTTTCCTGCTCCATTCTTCCCCGTTAAGCCAACCCTGTCGCGGCTTTGAATCATAAAAGATATGTCTTCAAAAAGCGGCATTCCACCAAACAGCACCGATAAATTCCCAACCGTTATCATAATGCTGCAAAATTAGGTGCTTCTTTCGTGAATTTTACGGCAATTGTGATAATTGTCACATGGAAATTGTTGGTTCGCGTTTTACCTTTGTCCAAAATTGTTGGCAATGGCATTTAAAGGAACGAAATTGTATTCTATTCTGGGGCAAAAATGTCCGCGTTGTCAGGAGGGATCATTGTTTATCAATCACAATCCATATAAAATGACAAATTGGGATAAAATGCACAGCGATTGCCCGGTTTGTGGCCTGCATTACGAGCGCGAACCGGGTTTCTTTCAGGGCGCCATGTATGTGAGTTATGGCTTAGGAGTAGCATTGAGTGTGGCGGTGTTAATTGCCGACATTTTGGTCGGATTCAACGCCCTTGAATTCTTTATAGCCAATACGCTTGCTCTTGTTTTTTTTGCACCCTTGCTTTTTCGTTGGGCAAGAGCCATTTATCTGAATATTTTTATCACTTACCGGCCAGAAGCCAGATCCTGAATGGATTCAGACTCAATTATTGCGGTTGTTTGCTGATTCTTCACACCTAAATTCAGCATGGCCTTAGCAACCAATTCTGCCGAAATCGATTGGTAACGCCTCAATTTACCAATCATCATCCAATTAAACAAAGGCATCAGCATTTGTGCAATTCGTTCTCCAAACCTAAATTCGTTACGCGCACCAATTAACAGCGAAGGACGAACGATGTGCTTGTTTGGAATTTTCGACGCCAAAAGCAAATTCTCTGCTTCCCTTTTACAGGATAGATAATAATTGTTTCCGGGGCTTCCGGCACCAACCGAAGACTGCAAAACAAATGATTGCGCCGATTTTGATTCTGCCAGCTGTATAAATTTGCCAACAAGAGCCACGTCTACGAAATAAAATTGCTCTTTGCTACCCGCTTTCTTAATGGTTGAGCCTAAACAACAAAAATAAATGGCGCCTTCCGGAAGTTGATTAGAAACAGACATAAAATCGTCGGAAAACAAAACTTCAATAACCTTGGCATGTTTCGTTACCAATGGCTTTCTAACGAATGCATATACAGCATCGATTTGTTTAGCGTTCTGGAATTGCGATAAAAGAAAGGAGCCTGTTAATCCGCTGGCACCTGCAACAACAGCTACCATTTAGCGTTTGCTCAACTGGCGTTTGTAATATTGATAGCCACGATTCCGCTTTGAGTAGTATTTCGAAAATTTGTAAATACCCATTACGCAGGCTCCGGCCCAAAAACGACGGGTCGGCAAATAATTTTCTACGCCTTCGCGCCGAATTCTAATATCACTGAAAGAACAACCAACCCGAAATGTGCCAATCATAGCAAACGACTCCGAAAAATTGTAAAAACATCCGGCTCCAATTACACCCGAAAAAATTACCGGCTTGAAATCTTCCTTTGTTAATTCCGGGATTTGTCGGTCACCAATTGTTGATTCTTCGGCTTTTACTCGAACGTTTTGCAAAAATGAAATCTGCGGTCCAACATCAACCGTGAAACCCTGATGGTGCGAATTGCAAAAGTTAAACATTACGGGTACATCCAGATAATTGGCCTGTGTTCTGAACTT
Organism: Bacteroidota bacterium; assembly: GCA_947497195.1. Classification (GTDB taxonomy): domain Bacteria; phylum Bacteroidota; class Bacteroidia; order M30B66; family M30B66; genus CAMCXT01. The sequence continues at coordinate 8,326 of CANMGM010000020.1, read as the reverse complement.
ATAAAACGTTCCAGCATCAGCAAGGCCATTTCCAGGATACACTTTATACGATTGAACAGACTGGGAAAATTGAAGTTCGGCTTTAACACCATAAAGCTTTCGAAAGTAATATGCCCCGGGATCGAAATACGCTGCAGCCATTATTCCGCCACCCCACGAACTCGAAAAAACATAGGTCGAATCGTTTCCTTCAAATTTTACATGCTTGTTAAACATGAAGTGATTCATGTAGGTAAATCCACCGCCAAAATGATAGGTTTGCGCTTTTGCGAAAATTGCAAAAAGCGAAAATGCTATTATATATGTTGCGCGGAATTTCATCTTTGAATAAATCGAATTTATTTCTTAAAAACGAGAATTCCTATTGAAATCTTCTAACTTAAACGCAAAAAGCCCCCAAAAGTAAGATTTGGAGGCTTTTTGTTTTAATGGTATTTTGGAACTACATCATTCCGCCCATGCCACCCATTCCCGGGTTTGGCATTGAAGGAACACCGCCCTCTTCTTTCTTCTCCGAAAGAACGCATTCGGTTGTTAAAAGCATTCCTGCAATAGACGCAGCATTTTCAAGCGCCACACGGGTAACCTTTGTCGGATCGATAACACCTGCAGAAAGCAAGTTCTCATAGGTCTCTGTGCGTGCATTGTATCCGAAATCGGCCTTGCCTTCTTTTACTTTCTGCACAACGATTGAGCCTTCGCCACCAGCGTTGGCAACAATCTGACGCAAAGGCTCTTCAAGTGCACGCTTCACGATGTTAACTCCAAACGTTTCGTCATCGTTATCGCCTTTGAAGCCTTCAAGTGCCGAAATTGAACGAATGTAAGCAACTCCTCCGCCCGGAACGATTCCTTCTTCCACTGCTGCGCGTGTTGCGTGTAAAGCATCATCAACACGATCTTTCTTCTCTTTCATCTCTACCTCGGTTGCAGCACCAACATAGAGTACAGCAACACCTCCAGCAAGTTTTGCCAAACGCTCCTGTAATTTCTCGCGGTCGTAATCAGATGTTGTTGATTCCATCTGCGCCTTAATCTGGTTGACGCGTGCGGTAATATCATCTTTTGCTCCCGAGCCACCCACAATCGTTGTATTGTCTTTGTCGATGGTAACTTTTTCTGCGCGACCTAAATACGTTAAATCAGCGTTCTCGAGTTTGTATCCGCGCTCTTCAGAAATCAATTGACCGCCGGTTAAGATGGCAATATCTTCGAGCATTGCTTTACGGCGATCTCCGAAGCCGGGCGCTTTAACCGCCACAATGCGCAACGAACCGCGGATTTTATTTACCACCAATGTTGCCAATGCTTCGCTGTCTACATCTTCGGCAATAATTAACAACGGGCGACCAGTTTGAACTGATTTCTCAAGAATCGGCAGCAAATCCTTCATGCTCGAGATTTTCTTGTCGTAAATCAAGATGAACGGATTCTCTAGCACCGCCTCCATTTTCTCGGCATCTGTTACAAAATACGGTGATATATATCCGCGATCGAACTGCATCCCTTCTACAACTTCAACCGTTGTTTCAGTTCCCTTTGCTTCTTCAACGGTTATAACGCCTTCTTTCTTAACACGACCCATCGCCTCTGCGATAAGTTTCCCAATTGTTACGTCGTTGTTTGCAGAGATGGTCGCAACCTGCTCAATTTTTTGATTGTCGTCGCCAACTGCAGCGCTTTGCGCATGAAGATTTGCGACTACCGCACCAACGGCCTTGTCGATTCCACGCTTTAAATCCATTGGATTCGCTCCGGCTGCAACATGCTTCAATCCTGCAGTTACGATTGCCTGAGCCAAAACAGTAGCCGTGGTGGTGCCGTCTCCGGCGATATCGGCTGTTTTCGATGCCACTTCTTTCAGCATCTGGGCCCCCATGTTCTCAATCGGGTCTACAAGCTCTATTTCTTTGGCTACCGAAACACCATCTTTTGTAATGGTGGGCGCGCCAAATTTTTTATCAATAATTACATTTCTTCCCTTAGGGCCCAATGTAACCTTAACTGCATTTGCCAATGCATCTACCCCGCGCTTCAATTGATCGCGCGCTTCGATGTTGAATGTAATTTCTTTTGCCATGGTGATTTCTTGATTTTAAATGATTAAAGAATTGCAAAAATGTCTGATTCGCGCATAATCAGATATTCTCTGTTGTTATGCGAGATTTCGGTTCCGGCATATTTTCCATAAAGAACTTCATCGCCAACCTTAACGGTCATTGGCTCGTCTTTTTTTCCGGCTCCTACTGCAACAACTTTTCCGCGCTGCGGTTTCTCTTTTGCGGTATCGGGAATGATAATCCCTCCTGCTGTTTTCTCTTCTGCCGCGGCTGCTTCGACCAACACGCGATCATGAAGCGGACGAATGGTTACTTCTGACATAAATTTTAAATTTTTGGGTGAAACAAAATTTTGCTCGCGCTTAGCGAACAATATGCCACGCAGAAAACAGGCTTTCGTCGCGTACAAATTGTCACAGGTTCTGCCAAAAATAAGAAAGCCATTCCGTTTTTGGCAGAATGGCTTTCGTAAATGTCTTGAATCTAATTATGGATTGGCCGGAGCTGGCGCGGGTGCTGGTGCTGGACTAGGTGCTGGCGCGGGCGCCGTTGTGCCTTCATCAGCCTTACGAGTTGAAATTGTTTCCATATTGCTTTCGCCTGATTGTGTTTTCATTGCTGTGGCGGCGAGACAAAGAACAACCAACACAGATGCGAGTGTCCAAGTTGCTTTTTCAAGAAAATCGGTGGTTTTACGAACACCCATTACCTGGTTGCTGGATGCAAAAGTCGAAGACAACCCTCCGCCTTTTGAATTTTGCACCAAAACGATTAAGATTAACAGGATGCACGTAATCAGTATGAGAATTGAAACGATGGCTGACATGACTTGATGATTAAGTTGTTGTTGTTAAATTTTTGATAAGGGCCGCAAAGTAACTGCTTTTTTCGGGATATAACAAACACAATTTTTGATATATGCGTGTTGCCCGGGCAATATCGCCCTGTTGTGCATAAACAGAAGCAAGGGTTTCGGAAACAATGTCGTCTCGTTCTTCAGTGCTTTTACGGGCCATTTCGACTGCAGAATAAAAACTGGCTTTCTGTGGCTTACTAATTTGTGGCTCGGTTTCAATAAACTTCCTTATTAGCGCTTCGCGGTCATAATCTTCGGCAGCAGGCTCTTCGGTTGGTCGGGTTGTTCCTCCGATTTGTTTAAGCCACGACGAAAAAGACATCCTGGGCTCAGGCGCCTCACCATTTATATCTTCGCTACTTGCTGTTGTTTGCTCCGCATGTATAAGTTCGGGGTATGCCGCGATTTGCTCAAGTACAGCAGGTTCTGTATTTATTTCGATTGGAACAATTAGCGGCTCTTCGATAAAAACAATTTCAGGCGCTTTCGGTATTTCCTTATCTATTTGAACAACAGCAACATTTCGCCCTTCCACGAAGAATTTCAGCAGTTCGCGATTGGGAGACAGCAGCGATGTTGTGCGAATGGCCTCTTCAAATTTTACTGAATTGGTTTCGTTTAATTGAATCGACTCCAGCAGGCGTGCGGTGTAAAAAAACGGAAAGCGTGATACCGCTTCTGCAATTCCCGGGTTCATTTCACCCGAAAGTTGTTGCATTTGGTGCAAAAATTCCTGCTTTTGCATCGCTACCAATTGATTAATGCTTTGTTAAAGATGTCCTGTGAAAGTTGCAAATTAATCTCTTTGATCAAATCCGCCTCAACAGAACTTAGGTTTTGGCTCGACGGGAAATCGGCAAATCGGCTGAAGTTTTGTTCAAAATCTTTCGTTTCGTCGAGTTTATTGGTAAACACAACCTGAACACTTATAGTTAATCGGTTCGACGCTGCAGCATTGTTCGACACGCCAACCGGAGTTACGCGGTAGTCGGTTATAGAACCTTGAATCTGTAAATCGCCCAATCGGGGAATCAGCGAAAGCCTGCTCTGGCTTTGGAAAAAATTCCGCAGGTCTTCGGTAAAGGCCTGACTTAACGTTGGCTGAACCAGGCTGGCGTTATTCGGGAAAAAAGCGATGCTGATTGTTTTGGCATTGCCGGCATCACCTGCATTCATCGAAATTTTACAGGAAATGAATCCGCTTGTCAGTAAAAGCAGAATGATGAGGCTACGAAAAAAATTAAAGATTGATGCCATACTCCTTGATTTTTCGATACAGCGTTCGCTCCGATATACCAAGCTCAATGGAGGCGTTTTTCCTTCTGCCTCGGTGCTTCTCCAATGCTTTGATGATTAAGTCGCGCTCCTGATCTTCGAGCGAAAGGCGTTCTTCAACCACAACTTCATGATGTGTAATCGGCGCATGCTGCACGGGAGCCGAAAAACCCGATGGTTGAGAATAAACCGATGGTAAATTATAGCCGGCAATTACCGGAGCAGTAGCAGGAACATCGGTGTGAAATACAGAGGCATCATCGGTGCTTATTGGCCTAACCGGCTTGCCCTGAATGATATCGGCGAGGATTTTCTTCATCTCCACCATATCGCGCTTCATATCAAACAAAACTTTATACAGAATTTCGCGCTCCGAAAATTCGGCCGTAGGGTCTTGACGAGATACAAGCGGCAAATTACTTCCCGGCTGACCGGGCAAGTAGCGCATCAACGTCTCTGCACCAATCATTCGGTCATTTTCAATAATAGAGATTTGCTCTGTTACATTCTTTAATTGGCGAACATTCCCCGGCCAACGGTAATTAATCAATTGCTGGGTTGCCAACTCATCGAGGCGAATGGCTGGCATACGGTACTTTTCAGCAAAGTCGGATGCGAATTTTCGGAACAACAAGGCCACATCTCCACCACGTTCGCGCAAGGGAGGAATAACAATTGGCACTGTATTTAACCTGTAATATAAATCCTCGCGAAACTTCCCTTTCGCTATAGCATCGGGAATATTAACATTCGTAGCAGCAACGATACGAACATCTGTTTTAATAACCTTTGACGCACCGACTTTAATAAACTCACCCGATTCGAGAACACGAAGCAAACGCACTTGGGTTTGAAGCGGCAGTTCGGCAACTTCATCGAGAAAAATTGTACCTCCATTCGCCACCTCGAAATACCCTTTGCGGGCTTCATTTGCGCCTGTAAAGGATCCTTTTTCGTGCCCAAATAATTCCGAATCAATGGTTCCCTCGGGAATCGCTCCGCAGTTAACTGCGATAAACGAACCGTGTTTACGGCTTGAAAACGAATGTATTAGTTTGGAAAAAACCTCTTTTCCTGTGCCGCTCTCACCGGTTATTAACACAGTAAGGTCGGTTGATGCAACCCTCCATGCTGTATCAATTGCACGGTCTAAGGCCGGAGCAGTGCCAATAACGCCAAAGCGGTTTTTTATATCCGTCAGATTCATGGGCTATAAATCTATTTCGTTTGCGTAACCGCAGTCCCCAGTAGCGTTGCAGCAGTGCACGACTCAACCAAAACATCAACATGTGTTCCGGCAAGATGGTGCTCCTTCGGAAATACGATAACCTTGTTCTGACTGTTTCTTCCGGCAAGATACTCGGGCGAACGCTTCGACGGGCCTTCAACAAGCACAGTAAATATTTTACCAACATCGCGCTGGTTGCTTTCGAGCGATAGTCTGTTCTGAAGTTGAATAATTTCGTTTAGTCTTCGAAGCTTGGTTTCTTCTGGAATATCATCTTTGTATTTGCGCTCAGCCAATGTTTTCGGGCGCTCAGAATAACGGAACATGTAGGCGAAATCATACTGAACTTTCTCCATTAAACTCAACGTATCGGCATGTTCCTCTTCGGTTTCGGTGCAGAAGCCCGAAATTATATCGGTCGAGATGCCGCAGTTGGGAATAATGCGGCGGATGGCCGCAATGCGTTCGAAATACCATTCGCGGGTATATTGACGGTTCATCAACTCAAGAACACGCGAGTTTCCTGATTGAACCGGAAGGTGAATATACTTGCAAATGTTCTCGTAGCGTGCCATTACCTCCAAAACCTGATCAGTCATATCTTTCGGATGGGATGTCGAAAAACGGATGCGCATCTGCGGAACGGCCAATGCAACCTTTTCGAGCAATTGTGCGAAGTTCACTGCTTTATCGAGCTCCTCCTGCGAATAAATCTCCTTCTTCAGGCCACCGCCCGACCAAAGGTATGAATCCACATTCTGACCCAGAAGCGTAATTTCGCGGTAGCCATTTTCCCACAAACCCTTTGCTTCTTCAACAATTGTTTCAGGATCGCGGCTTCGTTCACGACCCCGTGTAAACGGAACAACGCAAAACGAACACATGTTGTCGCAACCGCGTGTAATGGAAATCCAGGCAGAAATGCCGTTTCCACCGAGTCGCACCGGACTGATATCGGCATACGTTTCTTCCTTAGAAAGGAGCACATTGATGGCTCGCTGGCCTTCCTCTGCCGTTTTTAGAAGATTTGGCAAATCGCGGTACGCATCGGGGCCAACAACAATATCTACAAGTTGTTCTTCTTCGAGTAGTTTAGACTTTAGGCGCTCGGCCATACAGCCCAACACACCAATAATCGCATTTGGGTTATTGCGCTTGATGCGGTTAAATTCCGTTAGACGATTTCGTACACGCTGCTCTGCGTTGTCGCGGATGGCGCAGGTATTCACCAATACCACATCGGCTTCATCCAAATTATTCGTCGTAACAAAACCATCTGCCTTTAAAATTGAGGCAACGATTTCGCTGTCCGAAAAATTCATTTGGCAGCCATAGCTTTCAAGAAACAACTTTCTACCAACCGAACTCGTCTTCGACTCAGGATAAACTTCGCCCTGGCGTTGTTCGTCGATTTGTTTTTCGTCTTGTAAAATATCCACGGTGTTAAATTAAGGGCTGCAAAAATACACAAACGCCAGCGACTGACAAAATGACACCGCGAATGATTGTTGAAAAAATTCTAATGCTATAGCATTAATAGTAAAAGCAAAGTAAGAAAATTTGGAAGGGTGGCAATTCTTTTTTTTTCTTTGCCGGCCTAACCTCATCTGAACCCTTAACTATGAGCACGAAAAAAACCAAGTCGAACGATACCATAAAAAACCTGGTAATCGTTGAGTCGCCCGCCAAAGCGAAAACAATAGAGGGTTACCTGGGAGCCGATTTTACCGTAATGTCGAGTTACGGGCACATTAGAGATTTGTGCGATGGTTGCCCAACCAAAAATGAAGATTGCCCGGGAACGTGCTTTGTAAAACTAAAAGGCAATAAAAAAACTCCTGTGCCGGGAGTTGATATTGAAAACGACTATGCGCCATGTTACATCGTTTCTGAGGACAAGAAAAAATTAGTGGAGGAATTAAGATCCACGGCCAAAAAAGCAGACATGATATGGCTAGCATCCGATGAGGACCGTGAGGGGGAGGCTATTTCATGGCACATTTTCGACGAATTAAACTTGTCGGAACAAAATACGCAGCGAATTGTATTTCATGAGATTACAAAGCCGGCAATACTCAAAGCTATCGAAACGCCTCGAAAAATTGATCAACATTTGGTTGATGCCCAACAGGCGCGTCGTGTTCTTGACCGATTGGTGGGGTATGAATTATCTCCGGTGCTTTGGAAAAAAGTGAAGCCCTCACTATCGGCCGGAAGGGTTCAATCTGTAACGGTTCGATTAATCGTTGAGCGGGAGCGGGAAATTCAGCAGTTTAAAAGCGAATCGGCCTACCGTGTGGTTGGTTTGTTTGAAATACAGAACAATGGTAAAAAGCAGAGTTTCAAAGCAACGTTGCCGCAACGCTTCCCCCAAAAATCGGATGCAGAATCTTTTTTACAGGAATGCCAACGTTCGACATTCAAAATCGGAAAGGTAGAGAAGAAGCCATCGAAGAAATCGCCGTCTGCTCCTTTTACAACATCTACACTACAGCAGGAAGCCTCGCGCAAACTCGGTTATTCTGTTAGTCAGACCATGGTTTTGGCGCAGAAACTCTATGAAGCCGGTAAGATTTCATACATGCGAACCGATAGTGTTAACTTGTCTGAAACGGCCATAGATGCCGCAAAGAATCAGATTGCAAATCAGTACGGCCCACAGTATCACCAAAAACGAACATTTGCGAATAAGAACAAAGGCGCGCAGGAGGCACACGAGGCAATTCGCCCTACCGACATGGCCACACTAAGCGCAGGAGGCGATAACCAGGAAAAAAAACTATACGAACTCATCTGGAAGCGCACCATTGCGAGCCAGATGGCCGATGCTTCCTTAGAAAAAACAACAGCTCAAGTACTGCCTTCTGAATCGAAGCTTTTTCTGGAAGCTCAAGGCGAGGTAATTCT
>CANMGM010000019.1 GCA_947497195.1 Bacteroidota bacterium | reverse complement strand
GTTTTTCCTGCTCAACCCAAACCATTTCACGGGCAAATGTTAAGTCGGTAAACCACACTACGAACCAGATGGGCATTTTGAATAAACCGATATGCGGCTCTTTAACCTGCATCTGAGCTACATTGAACGTTGTGGAACTATCAGATGAAACTGCACTCACCACATACGATGGTTCACCGCCACGATACAGCCATTGTTCCCAAAACCAGTCGAGCGACTGCCCGGTTACTTCGTGAAAGGCCCGCAATAGATCGTGCGAATCGACATTTCCGTAGGCGTTGCGTTCGAGGTACCAGCGAATGGCCCGGTTAAAATCTTCGCGCCCCACCACATATTTCAGCATTTCGAGAATTACGGCGCCTTTCGGATACCAGCGTGTCGATCCACCTTGTGATGAAGCCACCGGAAAGCCATCGCGGCTACTGGCCGAAAGTGCTGAGTTTTGAGCATTGCGGCGAGCGAGATCAAAATGATCTTTCCCAAAAACTTCGCCCTCATACATCATGTTATAATGCGTGGCGAAACTTTCCTGTAACCAGTGATGCGTTGGTGAAATTGCCGTTACCATATCGCCAAACCACTGATGTGCCAATTCGTGCGCGTTAACTCCCACGTATTTTTTATCGAGGTATGAACGGGCATCAACATAGAAAAAATCGCCGTAAATGGTAGCCGTTGTATTCTCCATTGCGCCGTACATGAATTCCTGTACTGGAATTTGCGCATACGAACTCCACGGATAGCAAACTCCGATCTCCTCTTCAAAAAAATCAAACATCTCAACCGAATAGCGGTACGTAGGTTCAACACGATCTGCCTGATCGGGGTAATACCACAAATTCAAAGGCACGCCACTTTTGCTTTTACGTTGCTCAACGGCATAATCGCCAATGCCCAGCATAATCAGGTACGGTGCATGCGGCTTCGTCATACGGTAATGCCAGATCAGATCGCTACCCGGTCCGGCAAGGGCGTTGCTCGAAATTAAATCGCCATTCGACAAAACCTTGTATTTCGGATCCATTCGCACCTGAATATCGGTGCAGAGTTTATCGTTCATGTTGTCGAACATCGGAATCCAATGCCGGTTGTCGATGCCCTGGCCTTGTGTCCAGATTTGCTTGCGGCTTCGGTTTGTGGCATCATTCCAACCGATAAAATAAATTCCCTTGCGCGGTGTAGCGCTGTAACGGATGCGCAATTTATGTTCATTGCCAGAGTCCAAGGGCTTGCTAAACTTTACGAAAATCTGATCATCCCGCTGGCTATACTTTTGCGCTTCACCATCGAGAGTCAGTTCTTTGATGCGAATTCCCGGGCCATCAAGTATAAGCGAATCAACGCTTTTACGCAAAGGCTTGAAGGTATGTAGCACTTCGCCATCAACCACACCAAAAGCCGGCTGGAAAGAAATTTTTAGGTCGAGGTGGGTAAAATCTACCAGCCGTTCGCGGGGAACCGAGGCCGAATCCCATGGCAATGTTTTGAGCTTTGGTTGGGTTTGGGCTGATAAACAAAAGCTTAGAAGGAAACAAAACAAAAAAGGCAGAATACGCATAGTAGATTGAATAACAAAATCATCTGTAATGACAGAGGTAATTTTCAAATTTGTTTATGAAACAAGGGAACCGAAATTCAAATAAAATAGAAAAGGCCTTTGTGATATTTTTTCTTTAAAGATTCTTCAACTCATTGGCCAAACCGGTCAAGGCAGTCTTCGCATCGCCGAACAGCATGCTCGTTTTTGGATCGTAAAACAAAGGATTATCGATACCCGCATAACCGGCATTCATCGAGCGTTTGTTCACTACCACATGTGCCGCCTGATTGACTTCAAGAATCGGCATGCCGTAAATCGGGCTCGATGGATCGGTCTTGGCAGCAGGATTTACCACATCGTTTGCACCAACGATCAAAACCACATCAGTTGTCGGAAACTCGGGATTGATCTCTTCCATCTCAACAAGTTTGTCGTAATCGACCGATGACTCGGCGAGCAAAACATTCATGTGTCCGGGCATACGTCCTGCAACGGGATGTATGGCGTATTTCACTTCCACGCCGCGGCTTTCGAGCAAGAGTTCGATTTCGTGAATTACGTGCTGAGCTTGCGCAACCGCCAAGCCGTAACCGGGAACGATAACCACTTTGCGCGAATAATTCATCAGTACCGCCAAATCAGAGATGCTGATATCCTTCACAGAACCTCCACTGGCAGCTCCCGAAGCAGCGGTGTCTGATCCGCCGCCAAATGCGCCGAAAATAACATTGCTCAAAGGACGGTTCATGGCTTTACACATCACAATGGTGAGTAGCGTTCCAGCCGAACCAACCAGAATTCCGCCCGTGAGCATGGCTTTGTTGTCGTATAAAAATCCGCCGCAAGCCGCCGCCAAACCCGTAAATGAGTTTAGCAATGAAATCACCACCGGCATATCGGCGCCACCAATCGGGATTACGAACATCACTCCATACAGCAGGGCCATTGCCAGTAGGATGTACATGTTAATGCTGTTGTTGAATGACCAGTCGTAGCACATCAGAAATGCGAGTACAAATAAGGCAATCATCATCAGGGTATTCAACACATTGTATTTGGGCAAGCGGATGGCTTTGTTCATGGTGCCATTGAGTTTGGCAAACGCGATAATGCTGCCCGAAAACGACACCGTACCAATCACCAATCCGGCCAGAACAGCAATCAGTGCCCCGGTCGAATGGCGCATATTCGGATATTCGATGAGCGAGATCAAGGCTGCGCAGGCTCCGCCCATTCCGTTGAACAGCGAAACGAGCTCGGGCATTTTGGTCATGGCCACACGGCGCGCCGTCATCCATCCTGCAAGGGTTCCAATGGCAATTGCAAGTACAATCAATCCATAAATTACAGGCGAAACATGGTGTTCGTGCGCGAATATGGTTCCTACAATGGCAACGGTCATTCCGCCTGCCGCAACAAGGTTTCCCTGGCGTGCCGTTTTGGGATTCCCCATCAGTTTAAGCCCCAATACAAAGGTTACTGAAGCGATGAGATAACAGATTTCGAGTAGTGAATCAATCATGGGAACGGCCTATTTTTTCTTACGGAACATTTCGAGCATGCGGTCGGTAACCACAAAACCGCCGACAACATTGAGCGTGCCGAGTAAAACAGCCAGAAAGCCGATTGCAAGGCCTGCATAATCGTCGGGTTGCAGGTGCAGCATCACGTAAATGGCACCAACAATTACAACACCATGAATAGCATTGGCACCCGACATGAGCGGCGTATGAATCACCGTGGGTACGTTTCCAATAACCTCAACACCCACGAAAATTGATAGGATGATGAAATAAATGAGGTTGATGTTTTCGCTAAGGAATTGTGAAATAACTTCCATATCCAAAATAATTTAAGATGCTATAGAGGGGTGAACGATTTTACCTTCATGCGTAATGAGCGATCCGCGAGTAATCTCCTCGTCAAGCTCCCAGCGGAAGGCATTCGAGTCGGCAAGGTGAAGCAGGAAAGTGGATATGTTTCGCGCATACAACTGACTCGCGTTGAGCGGCAGCAAAGAGGGCAAATTCGATTCTCCGATGATGGATACGCCTTCTTTAACCACCGTTTTGTTCAGTTCGCTGAGTTCGCAGTTACCGCCTTGCTCAACGGCCATATCTACAATCACAGAACCGGCGCGCATCGATTTTACCATGTCGGATGAAATGAGCATCGGCGCTTTTTTTCCGGGAATGAGGGCGGTTGTAATCACGATATCGGCTGCGCTCACATGTTTTGCAATGAGTTCTTGCTGCTTCTTCAAAAAATCAGAGGAAACATCTTTTACATAGCCACCCTCGGTTTTGATGGAATCATCGCCTTTCACTTCGATGAATTTCGCGCCGAGTGACTCAACCTGCTCCTTGGTTTCAGGGCGAATATCGCTCACCTCCACAATGGCACCGAGTCGTTTAGCGGTAGCGATGGCCTGCAGACCGGCTACACCAGCTCCCATAATCACCACACGAGCGGGTTTCACGGTTCCGGCGGCAGTCATAAGCAGCGGAAAAATTTTACCTAGGGCATTGGCCGCAAGGATTACCGTTTTGTATCCGGCCAGATTGCTTTGCGAGCTCAGCGCATCCATTTTCTGGGCGCGCGAAATGCGTGGGATTGCATCAACCGAAAAAGCCGAAACACCAGCATCGGAGCAGGCTTTAACAACATCGGGCGAGGTTGACGCATACATAAATGAGATAAGCACTGCGCCGCGTTTCATGCACGAAATCTCGGCAGGTTCGGGCGCATTTACCTTTAGGATAACGTCGGCGGAGGCATACAGTTGAGCTGCATCATGAACGATACTTGCACCTGCTTCGGTGTATAGCCGATCGGCCAAGTACGATTTTTCGCCGGCCCCTGCCTCGACTGAAACCTGAAATCCTTTTCCGCAAAGCTCTTTCACCACCTCGGGAGTGAGAGCCACGCGGTTTTCGTATGCTTTATGCTCGGTTGGAACTGCTAATACCACAAGAATTTTGCTTTTTAGCAAATGTAAAAACTTGTGCGGGAAATGCAAGATAAATTGGGCGCGTGTACGTTGTGAAAATGCTGCAGAGTGTTATTGGATTTAATTTCGGCATTTGGAATATAGATCCGAAGGAAAACATCTAACAACAGGAAATATCTTCGAGGCAACCACTATTATGCTTTGAAACGAGCACTATTTGAACCTACGGGAAACACGTGTCCCCCGCCCTGCTTAAAGTTCCGAAAAAGGTCCTTAACACACAAGGCCAATTTTCTAACCAGTTTTTGAACAACCGTGTTGGTAAATAATCTCGGCCGAAGATTCAAAATTTTACTACATTAAATAACAGGGTTTTAGCAGTGTTTAAGAACCATGCGGAAGCATAAAACAATAAGGATTTACACGCAATAAAACCGATAGGACACTGATTATTTGACACTTACCACCTATCCGTTTTTAAACGTTTAAATACGACTATTGGTTGGCGAATGTGTAGCTTCGCCTTATGGGTAGGGGGGATAGGATTCCTACAAAATCTATCGATTCGTGTCAAGAACAAGTTGTAAACAATACGGTAAAAAACAACGTAATAAATAGACTGATTTTCTATTTTTAGAATAAAATCAACCCTTGATGATTTTCAAGCCATTAAGCGTAAAGGCATCCCTAAGCAGACAACTCGACCTAATTCTCAAGTCTGAGCATGATTCAAAATCCACCCTCACCTTTGCATCAGTCTCTCACTTGCTGTACATTTGAGCATGCAGAAACGCGCCCCATTTTTTCTTTGGCTCTTATTGTGTTGCTCATTTCTGGTGCTGCTGCTTGCGTTTCGAATACGAAATGGCAAATTAGAGTCATTTCTTCTGCTGCAACAACATGCCAAATTCCCGCTCGAAACATGGAAATTAATCACTTTCCTCGGAGATGGCATTTTCGCTGCTACTCTCGTTGCAGTCCTTGCAATCCAGAAAAACAAGGAACTTGCACTTAAAATTTTACTTACCTGGCTCATCGGAGCCGGCATTGCACAAGGATTAAAAAACACCGTTTATGCGCATCGTTTGCGGCCTATTGAGTGGTTTAAGCAAAAGAATTTACCGCTCGCGATTCCCGATGGACACGAACCACATCGCACACATAGTTTTCCATCCGGTCATACAGCCACAGCATTTGGAGTTTGGGGGATGATGGCATACTGCAGCCGGCGAAAGTGGCATGCGCTCGGATTTGCCGCACTAACCATCCTTGCTGCCTGGTCGCGCATTGCCTTGTTTCAGCATTTCCCGGCCGATGTTGTTGCAGGTGGACTAATCGGAACCTGTTCTATATTTGCAGCAGTGTGGCTATCGGGCCAGGTGGAACACAAATTCCCGCAATTGCGCAATAAACATTAAAACAAAGGAATTGAGCACTGCACATTACAGACTCATTTTATTGGCGGGCTCCGCGCTTCTCTTCATTCCTTTCTTAGGTTACGCCCCACTTTTCGACTGGGATGAAGCCAATTTCGCCGAGTCTGCGCGCGAGATGCTAATCAGCGGCGATTACACTCGGGTAACCATCAACTTCCAGCCTTTTTGGGAAAAACCGCCACTCTTCATCTGGATGCAGGCTTTGTGTATGCAAGTCTTCGGTGTAGGCGAATTCGCAGCAAGGCTTCCAAATGCCATCTTTGGAATTTTAACCCTGCTCACCGTATTTGAAATGGGTCGAAATCAACGCAGCGACCGCTTTGGACTCCTTTGGGCTTTGGGCATGGCCGGAAGTTTCCTTCCACATGTGTATTTCAAATCGGGCATTATCGATCCGGTATTCAATTTCTTCATCTTTTGTTCAATTTCAGCGATAGCGGAAACTATCCGCAAGGATAAAAACGAAAAATCGTTGAAAAGTCCTATTCTCGCTGGTATTTTCATGGGCTTGGCCGTGCTCACCAAAGGTCCGGTTGGTATACTAATTCCCCTACTCTGCTTGGTGTTCTTCTGGATTTTCAATCGATTCAAACCATTAACCGGTATAAAACAATTGAGCGTTGCTGCGCTTTCGGCCTTTCTCATTAGCGCCATCTGGTTCGTTCCCGAAACACTTAAAAACGGATTCTGGTTTCTGGAAGAATTTATCGTGTATCAGATTCGTTTGTTTTCGACACCCGACGCTGGCCATGCCCAGCCTTTCTTTTATCATTTTGTGGTTATTCTACTGGGGTGTTTTCCTGCATCGGCATTGGCTACACGGGTACTATTCCGCTATCCGCAAGCGCGACTCAGCAATCCAGATTTCATTTTATGGATGAAGGTTTTGTTTTGGGTTGTGCTGATTCTCTTTTCCATCGTAACAACTAAAATTGTCCATTATTCCTCGCTTTGCTATTTGCCACTTACAGCAATGGCCGCACTATCGATTGAAGAATTTCTTCGTGGTCGTCAAAACTGGTCCCTAGCACAGGTAATCATGTATGTCTTAACCGGAAGCATTTTGGGAATCGCAATGCTTGCCCTTCCAATTATTGCAGCAAATCCTGAATGGATAAAACCTTTATTACACGACAAATTTGCACAGTTAGCTCTGCAGGCTAATGTAACTTGGACATGGTTCGATTTTATTCCGGGTATTATTTGGATAAGCGGATTAATTGTAGCCGCGGGATTATTACGCAACCAGAACCGAAACGCAGCCGCTGCATGGATTTTCGTCCCAATACTTATTGCAACTTCTTTGTTTTTAATTCGCTTTCCAAAACGAATCGCAGCTTATTCGCAAGGTGCAGCAATTGAGTTCTATTCGTTTTTTAAGGATAAAGATGTGTACCTCGAAACCTTTTACTTCAAGAGTTATGCTGTGTATTTCTATGCAAAGCGAAAACCACTGAATGCGCTCGAGATGGCAAATAGGCTGAATAAAGACGGCGAATATCATGTAGATGTATTGAGGCAATGGTATCTTGGTGGAAAGATCGACAAGCCCTTTTATTTTGTAATAAAAATTGACCGAAAGGAGGAATTCATGCGCATTCCCGGCGTGAAAAAGCTATACGAGAAAAACGGATTTGTATTCATGATGCGTCCGGTTCCAAAATCTTAAGTCGATTGCCAGAGCCCTTGCCGCCTTTTCTCAATGTGCACACCCATCGAAAACCTTCGGGCGCTGATGAGTTCGTAATCCGTAATGCGTTTTCGCACAATCCTAGTTCGAATTTACCTAGCAACTATTTTCTTAGTTTCGGAATACATCCTTGGTTTGCAAAACAAAGCAATGAGCAGGAATTTGTCCATCTGGGAACCATTGTTCAAAACAAAAACTGTCTTGCTATTGGCGAGTGTGGTATAGACCGCTCGAAAGGTCCGAATATTGAATTTCAATTACAGGCTTTTAAAATCCAAATTGAGTTAGCAAACCGCTTAAAAAAGCCAATGATTCTGCATCTGGTCCGGAGCTATTCAGATATTCTTAAAATTTCAGGTTCCATAAAAGTTCCTTGGATTGTGCATGGTTTCAGAGGAAATGAGAACGAAGCACATATGCTTATCTCAAAAGGTGCACGTTTGTCGTTCGGTGCCGCATTGATTCACAACGACAAACTTCAATCGATCGTAGCCAAAATGCCTTTGGACAAATTGTATCTCGAAACCGACGCTTCACAGGAGCGCATCCAAACAATTTATCGGGCAGCAGCCACAATTCGAAAATCACCGGTCGATTCGCTGCGAAAGGCAATTTGGATTAATTTCGAGCGCGATTTCGAGTTTACGTATGGCCAATGAAATTCCTGCCTGGATGGGCAGAACACGTTTGTTACTGGGCGATGGTCCGATAGAAAAATTAATGGATGCCCATGTGCTGGTTGCGGGGCTGGGCGGTGTTGGAGGCATTGCGGCCGAAATGCTTGTGCGCGCCGGCATTTCCGAAATCTCGATTGCCGATGCCGATACAGTCGAAGCGAGTAATCGCAACCGACAGATTCCGGCCTTGAAAAGTACCGAAGATCGGCTGAAAACCGAGGTGATGGTTGAGCGCCTGCTCGATATCAATCCCGAAGTAAAAATTCATGTTATCGACCGTTACCTCAAGGATGGTTTCATCCCCGAAGTGCTCGAACGCTATCGCTACGATTATGTGCTCGACTGCATCGATACGCTTACGCCCAAGGTAAATCTCATCTGGCATAGTAAACGGCTCGAACTACCCATCGTAAGTTCGATGGGAGCGGGTGGTAAAATAGATCCTGTTGGATTGCAAATCGTAGACATATCCGAAACTAAACATTGCAACCTGGCGAAATATGTGCGCAAACGCCTCATCCGCATGGGAATTCGAAAAGGTGTTGATGTTGTTTACAGCGAGGAGTTGGCCGACCCGAAACGCATCATCGAAGCCCCTGAAGGAAATCCTAAAAAAAGCTTAATTGGCACAATGTCGTATATGCCGGCCATTTTTGGCTGCACCATGGCAAGTGTGGCCATACGAAATATTGCCGCCATCAAATCGTACGAGCCGGGCGCAAATAAAAAGGAACGCGATCCTTTTAAAGTGAAACGGCGTTAGTCGTTGGTTGACGACAATTTTTTCTCTCCGTCAGACGATTTCCCGTCTTTCGCATCTTTGAATTCGCGAATGCCTTGTCCTAGTCCTTTCATTAAGGATGGAATTTTCTTTCCACCAAAGAAAAGAAGCAATGCCAAAACAATGGGTATCATTTCCATAGGGCCAAAGGCGCCTAAAATTACTGCGGTCATAATTCCGTGTTTTTCTTGATTTCTGATTCTACTTCCTTCAATTCGCGGGTGATGCCACTTTCTTCTTTTACACGTTCGGCTTCACGCACAATTTCTGATTTAATGCTGTTTGATGCATCACGAATTTCGCGCATACCCTTACCTAAGCCCCGCGCAATCTGAGGCACGTTCTTCGAACCGAAAAACATAAGCGCCGCCAGCATGATGAGCAGAATCTCACCGCCACCAACCTCAAAGAAAAGCAATATCGGATAATGCATAAAAAAACAGCAGGCTCCCGAAGAAACCTGCTGCAAAGTTAATTTTTTATCGGATGCAATTACGCTTTCGTTGCCTCAGCTTTTTCTGCTTCCAAACGGTTAGTACGGCGGAATAAATCAACCACTACCGGAGAAGCCACGAAAAGTGAAGTGTAGGTACCCACCACAACACCAATCAGCATCGCGAAAGAGAAACCGCGGATGACCTCACCACCGAAGAAGAAGAGAATAATCAGCACCCCAATCGTTGTAAGACCGGTTACTACGGTACGACTCAATGTACTATTCAAGGCATTGTTGATGACAGTTGCCATGTCTTCGCGCTTGCTGCCGTGCTGACCGAGGTACTCACGAATACGGTCAAAGATTACCACCGTATCGTTGATTGAATACCCCACAACAGTTAGAATCGCAGCGATGAATGCCTGATCGATATCGAGCGAGAATGGCAGAATTCCATTCAGAATCGAGAAGATCGACATGATGAATAATACTACATATGCGAGGGCCGCAACCGCTCCCACACCGTATTGCCATCTGCGGAAACGAATCAACAAGTAAGCAAACATGATGAGAAGCGAGAAAATAACCGATAACAAGGCCGAATCCTTAATATCCTGCGCTACAGTCGCTTCTACTTTATCAGAAGAAATAATCTCAGGTGCTTTGCCTGTTAGCTTTGTTAATTCGCTAACAACCTTGGAAGAAACAATGGAGTCAGCCGCCAGAGATTTATCATCAACCATATAGTCGGTGGTTACCTGAAGCTGGTTTGATGAACCGTAGGTCTTCACATCGGGTGTTTGATTTAGGGCTGCAAAGAGCGATGATTTTGCTTTCTCTGCAGAAACTCCTTGATCAAATTTCAATACATACGAACGACCGCCTTCGAAATCAACCCCGTAACCGAAGCCTTTGAAAACCATCGACCCAACACCAATCGCGATAATTACAATCGAAACCATATAGAAACGGCGACGCTGGTTGATGAAGTCGAAGTTTGAATCCTTCAAAATATTTGCAGTCATTGGGATCGAAAACTTCAACTCCTTATTTCTTCCACTAAAGAATTCGAAAATCAAACGGGTAATGAAAATCGCTGCAAACAATGAAGTGAGGATACCGATTACCAATGTGGTTGCAAATCCCTGAATTGGGCCCGAACCGAAAATGTAAAGCACCACACCCGTTAACAAGGTAGTTACGTTTGAGTCGATGATGGCCGAATAAGCATTTTTGTACCCATCCGCAATAGCTAGCTTATATCCTTTCCCTTCCGCTAATTCTTCGCGAATACGCTCGTAAATGAGTACGTTGGCATCTACCGACATACCGATGGTAAGCACGATACCCGCGATACCCGGAAGCGTTAACACAGCACCAAGCGATGCCATAACTCCCATCAAGAAGAATAAGTTGGCAATAAGCGCCACATCGGCAACCAATCCGCCGCCCGCATAATAGAAGCCCATGAACAGGAATACCAGAAGAATACCAACAAGCGATGAAAGCAAACCAGCATTAATTGCTTCGGCGCCCAACGAAGGACCAACAATTGCTTCTTGTACGATGCGGGCAGGTGCATCCATTTTTCCTGAATTCAGAATATTGGATAAGTCTTCCGCTTCTTCGATGGTAAAATCGCCGGTAATTTGCGACACGCCACCAGCAATTTCCTGCTGCACGTTTGGAGCAGAATACACATAATCATCAAGCGAAATGGCAATTGCCTTGTTCACGTTCTCACCCGTCATTTTTTTCCAGAGACGAGCACCTTCACCGTCCATGGTCATTTGCACTTCAGGACGGTTGTTTAATTGTCCGTAGCTCAAACGCGCATCAACAATGTAGTCGCCAGTTAACTTCGGCTTATTGTCGCGCGGAACTTTAATGGCAAACAATTCCACAAATGGTGATTTGTCTTTGCGCGATTTCACGCCCCAGAGTAATTTCAAATCAGCAGGTAGAATTGATTTTACCTCAGGTTTGGTGAAAATCGCATTTACCTTGGAGGTGTCTTTTGGAAGGGCAATACCAATTGCAGAACCCGGTTTGTATAAGTACGGACCGTCTGCAGTTTCCTGATATACATTCTGATTGATTACGGCATACAAAGGATTCTCACGGAGGAATTTCTCGCGATCAGCTTTTTGCGCCGCAGTTGAGTCGGTGGCACCCGAATCTTTCTTTGCAGCAAGTTTTTCGGCTAATGTTTTGGTGGTGTCGACAGCTTTTGTCGAATCGGCCGTTGTGGCTGATGCAGTTGCGGTGCTATCGGAAGCCGTCGAATCTTTTACTTCGGGCTTAACCAAACCGTTTAATTCACGGAGGCGAACATTCACCTTGTCGAGCGTTGCCCAGATTTCGTTGCCGTTTTCGAATGTTTCCCAGAACTCAAGTTTTGCAGCACCCTGAAGGAGTTTGCGCACACGATTCGGCTCTTTAACGCCGGGAAGTTCAACCAAAATGCGGTCTGATCCTTCGAGACGCTGAATGTTTGGTTGCGTTACACCGAACTTGTCGATACGGTTACGCAACACAAGGTATGCATTGTCGATTGAAGACTTAGCTTGTTCACGAACCACATTAAGCACCTCATCGTTACTCATCTTCGAATTCACCTTGCTCTGCATGTCCTTGTTTCCGAAGAAAGCCGGAGACGAAAGTTTGGCATTGGCATCAATTGATTTAACAGCGTTACCGAAAAGCGAAACGAAATCGCCTCCGTTTTTACGTTGCTCGGCCGAAGCCTGCTCCATCGCCTTGAGGAACGTTGGATCCTGGCTGTTGTTCGACATCGAACGCACCACATCGGCAACAGATACTTCAAGCATCACGTTCATACCGCCTTTGAGGTCGAGACCCAGATTTATTTCCTTTTCTTTAACTTCAGCATAGGTTTTTCCTAAATAAACCACCTCGTTGGAAACAGAATCGAGGTATGCAGCCGCTTTTGCAGTATCGCCGCCGGCAAATGCCCAGGCATCGTCTTCGACCTTACCCGCCATGTAGGTAAAGGATAGTTCATACAAACAAACCAGACTCAGCAGGATAGCGAAAAAACTAATGGCTCCTTTGTTTTGCATTGGTATTTATTAAAATTTCTTAAAAAATTCGGACGGCAAATATAGAACAATGCAACAAATTGTTCGAATTGTTTTGAATAAAAAATGGCAAATTTGCAAATCAATCCATCACACATGGTAATTCGCCTTTTAATTCTTGCATCTCTCCTTGTTCTAAATAGTTCGCAAATCGAAGCGCAACAAACCGTTCTCGCCCTGCAACGCGATGCGTCAACCCTCGTATTCAATGAGGATAGCTTGAATTTACAATTTCCGTGGACCGGCGGATTTAACACCTGTCAGGTGAGCACCTGCGACATCAACAACGACAATGTTAAGGATTTAATAATTTTTGACCGAAGCGGAAACCGACTTAGTCTGCTCGAATTTACAGGAAGTCCGGGCAATCCTTCGTGGAAACACAATATCGACGCAGAACCATGGTTTCCGGTATGCACCGAGTTTATGCTGATGCGCGATTTCAACTGCGACGGAAAAGAGGATGTTTTCACCTATTCGAATAGCGGCATCCGAGTTTACCGAAATGATGGATTCAACGGAAACGGACCGCAGTTCTCGCTGTATGCCACACAGCTTCAAAGCAATAACAACGGACTCATGATTGATGTTTATACCTTACCGATTGATGTTCCTTCCATAGACGATATCGACGGCGATGGCGATCTCGACCTATTGGTTTTCAACTTATTGGGATCGTGTGTTGAATACCACCGCAACATGGCGCAGGAGAATTTGGGAAGATGCGATACGCTGGTGCTGAAATTTCAGAGCGACAATTGGGGGAATTTTACCGAAAGTTTCTCGACCAACGAAGTAATTCTGAACGACACCTGCAATAGTTTTGGAGGCGGACGATTTGATTTGCGGCATGCAGGATCTGCTATAACATCCATCGACACCGATGGCGACGGCGATAAAGAACTGTTGCTCGGCGATATTGCCTACCGTACGATTACAAAACTGGTGAATGGCGGAACTGCGTCCAATGCACTGATAACAGCGCAGGAGACAAATTATCCACCCAATACCGAAGCAGTGAACATCGCTATTTTTCCGGCTGCCTACCATGTAGACATTGACATGGATGGCAAACGTGATCTGGTCGTTTCGCCCAATTCTGTTTCCGGATCTGAAAATTACCGTGCATTCCTTCATTACAAAAACGAAGGATCCGAAGCTATTCCATCCTTCATATACCAGAACAACACCTTATTCTCTGCATCCACGCTCGATTTTGGCGAAGGGGCCATTCCAACATTCTTCGATTACAATGCCGATGGAAAGAAGGATATTTTGGTAGGCAACTATGGCTATTTCACGCCAACAGGCGATTACAAACCCCAATTGGCAATCATCGAAAACACATCCGATGAAACAGAAATTCGCTTTCAGCTTAAGAACCGGAATTATACATCGGCGGGAACGCTGAGCGGAATTGCGGTGAATTACCATCCCACTACTGGAGATGTTGATGGCGATGGTGATGCTGATTTACTTTTCGGAAGCTCTGACGGACGGATATTCCACTTCGAAAACACGGCATTACCAGGTACTCCGGCTAATTTCAGTTTTGTAACACCCAATTTTGAAGGAATTGATGTTGGAACCTATGCCGCACCTTGCTTGTTCGATGTAGACAACAATGGCAAAGTCGATTTGTTAGTTGGTACACGAGAAGGAACGGTGCAGTATTTTAAAAATACCACAACGGGTAATTCGCCGGTAATGGAACTTCAAACGGCTACTTTCGGCAGCATCAACACTGCCCTACCTGGCGAAGCGAATGGATATGCAACTCCATTTGCATTCCGTAAAAGTGGCGTAACGTATATCATTTGCGGAAGTTTGGATGGAGCTTTCAAACTGTATGGGAATATAGACGGCAATCTGGCTGGAACATTTTCGCTGCTCGACAGCACATACCTCGGAAATCGTTTGGGTGAGCGCAGCAGCATTTGCCTGAGCGATCTCAACGACGATGGCTATCCGGAAGCAGTAATTGGAAATTATGCCGGAGGACTAACATTTTTGAAAGGTATTTTTCCGACCTGGAACGCGAGCGTATCTGAAAACGGATTTAAGCTTTTCCCAAACCCTTCTGCCGCGGCGCCCTATTTACAAGCGAACCAAGCCGGAATGGCATCAATTGAATTGCTAGACCTGCGCGGTGCACTGTTGTGGAAAGGCCAGACGCAATTGCCCGGATTTCTGCCATTTGTGCCCGAAAATGCAGGAATTTATTTCGTTCACATTCGTTCAAACAAGCAATCGACCGTACTCAAATGGATGCATTAAGCGAAATTCAAAACTGGATTGCACAACTCAATCTGCAGCCGCATCCCGAAGGCGGTTGGTATGCAGAAGTTTTTAGAGATCAGCGGAATGTGAAATCGCTTGATCCTTCGGGAAAGGAAAAAACGTATTCGGCCGGAACGGGGATTTATTTTCTGCTTGATGGAAAAACATTCTCAGCATTTCACCGCATTGGCGCGGCCGAAGGATGGCATTTTTACGCAGGTAGCGGAATAACAGTCTATTGCATTCATCAATCGGGCGAATGCGAGACAATTGAATTGGGACCCGGTGGACCGTTTCAGGCCTGGATTCCATCCAACACCTGGTTCGCGTCAAAAGTAACAGATCCCAATGGCTTTGCCTTATGCGGATGCACCGTGGCTCCGGGATTTGAATTCTCCGAATTTGAACTCGCAAAAGCAGCCGACCTCATTCGCCAATTTCCACAACATATCGAATTGATTCACGCACTTTGCAGACAGTAAAACCAACATGAGCATCATCGAAATAAAACGCCCGAGACGCAAGCCGGCCAACCTAACCGACCCCGAATTGTTGGTCGATATGCTGCAGCAAACCGAAGAAAGCGGGCAGGTTACCGTGCATGTAACGTATCCTCCCGCCGAACACGAAATCTTGCTGCGCATCTGGCGATCAACTTACCTGATTTCGCGTACATCGTCTCATAAAAGTCGACTCCTCCACGTCGAAAACATAAGCATTGCGCCGATTTGGACACCCGTAAAAGCTGGTATAAACTTCAATTTCACGCTTATTTTCGAAGCCTTGCCCAAAGATGTATTTGTGTTTGATTTGGCTGAATTGATACCGCAATCTGGCGGATTTTTTTATTCATCCATCGTGCGCAACAACGAAGATGTATACCGCATCATGCTCAATCCGGGAGAATAACTTCGCTGGAATAGGCATTTCAATCTTAATTTTTACATTAGCAATTCAAAAAATCCCGAATACCCAAGCCCGAAATGACATTAACCATTCAGCAATTTTACCGCATTGCAGTGCAGCAATTGCCTGAATTAGAACTAATACCGCTGCTTCACCATGCAGTTTCGCTCTACGAAGATGTGCTCGAAACTCGGCTTGCATTTGTTTTAAATGTGCAACTGGACGAGTTAATTTGCGCCAAGAACAAACCCGAAGAGAATTTAGTCGCAGAAATTAAACGATTGGTTAATCCGGATGCGAAAACTAAAATAGATCAATTTACTGCAAGGCAGTCGTCGGGGTTTTATTTCGTAACAATTCGGCTGAATGAAGCCTATATCTTAGCCTTGGGCTTTTCTGAGCAATTGACCGATGAGACGATATCTATGGTGCAGGATGTTGGCTTGGCCCTTGCCCAGCGCGTAAAACAACTTGCAGAGCAAACGCGAAATGCATTGTTTAAGCAATTAATCGATAACAGTTCAGATGCTATTCAGATTGCGCGAAGCGATGGCTTTATGTTTTATCTGAATGATGTGGCCTCCAAGCGACTTGGAATAAACCAGGCTGACGCGCACAAATACAGCGTACTTGATTTTCAGCGTTACTTCAAATCGCAGAAAGATTGGGATGATCATATAGAGG
>CANMGM010000018.1 GCA_947497195.1 Bacteroidota bacterium | reverse complement strand
TGCCCGAATCGTGGTTTATTCGTTATGCCGATTTATTTGAGTTCAGCGAAGATTCAAACGACCGCATTCGCTTGCATCGGCAGCACCAAGGCTTGTTAAACGGTCATCCGCTGCTTTCAGGCGATTTAGCTCCGCGTTTAAAAGACGAGCACAAAAAGATTTACACCGGAGGGGTGGAAATCGAATTTCCGGTTCCGGAAGGATTGCATGCCACCCTGCGCTCGTATCAGAAAAAAGGATTCGACTGGCTTTGCACCATGGCCGAGAATAAACTTGGCGCCTGTTTAGCCGATGATATGGGATTGGGTAAAACCCTTCAGGTAATTGCCCTGTTGCTGCGCATGAAGGAAACGCGCAAGTCTTCTGTTTTTGCACAGCCTTCTTCGAGTGCGCAACTCGATTTGTTTGATGAATACCCTTCACCCAGTTTGATTGTAATGGCTCCATCGCTAGTGCACAACTGGGAAAAGGAGCTCAATCGTTTCGCGCCGAATCTGAAAGTTAAGAAACACGCAGGTTACCGCCGAACCACGCTCGTAAGCGACATCAACGACGCCGATGTTTTGCTAACAACCTACGGCGTGGTGCGCAACGACCTCGATTTACTCAATCAGATCGATTTCAACTATGTTGTTCTGGATGAAAGTCAGTTGATCAAAAACATGCGTTCGATGAGCTTTCAATCGGTTAAAAAATTGAATGCCCTTAACCGCATTGTATTAACCGGCACACCAGTCGAAAATTCGCTCACCGATTTATGGTCGCAGCTTACGTTTTTGCAACCCGGACTATTGGGTAGTTATACGTATTTTAGGCAGGAATTCGTGCTTCCAATCGAACAACACAACGACGAACAAAAACGCGATCGCCTACAAAAAATAATTCGCCCTTTTATTTTACGGCGAACCAAAGAAGAAGTCGCTCCCGACCTGCCCACTCAGACGCGCACCATTAACTTTTCGGGAATGGATGAAGAGCAACACCGCATTTACGAGGAGCAGAAATCATATTACCGGAATAAGATTCTTGAAAATATCAGTAAAGAAGGAATACAGAAAAGTCAGATTCTGATTTTGCGCGGATTAACCCAATTGCGCAAACTGGCGATTCATCCAGTATTGTTCGACGCAGATTACACCGGAGAATCGGCAAAATTTACCGATGTACTTGTGCGCTTGGAAGAGCTTCGTCACCAAGGACGTAAGGTGCTTCTGTTTTCACAGTTTGTGAAGCATCTACAATTGTTCCGTGAAGTGTTCGAGCGTGAAGAAATACCATTTTCGTGGTTAAGCGGCGAAGTGCCCCAGCAGCTTCGTGGTGGCGTTATTTCGGAGTTTGAAGAAACGGATGGATTCCGGGCATTTCTGATTCAGCTTCGTACTGGAGGTTCGGGGCTCAATCTAACCAAGGCCGATTGTGTTTTCTTACTCGATCCCTGGTGGAACCCGGCGGCCGAAGAACAGGCCATCGCCCGCTCGCACCGCATCGGGCAGCACCAGCCTGTTTTTGTTTGGCGTTTCATTACCAAAGAAACAATTGAGGAAAAAATCATGAAGCTGCAGGAGCGCAAATCGCAGCTTGCAACCGATATCATTACGCAGTCGAATCCCATTGCGCGCCTCAGTCAAGAAGATTTAGAGGAACTATTTTCATAGCCCTGTTTTAGGTTCGCTTACCATAAGTATATTGCAACTTTATTAGCAGTATAAAAATTCTTTATGGCTAAAGAAAAAATTAGCGACGATCTTAAAGCTTCGTTGGTCGTATTTCTGGTTGCATTGCCGCTTTGCCTTGGCATCGCACTCGCTTCGGGCGCGCCTTCGTTTGCCGGTATCATTGCCGGTGTGGCGGGCGGACTGATCGTGGGTAGTTTGAGCGGGTCGAATTTAAGTGTAAGCGGACCTGCGGCTGGTTTAACCGTTGTTGTTGCCGATTCCATTAAAGCCTGCCAAACCTACGAAGCCTTTTTGATGGCAGTCGTTTTAAGCGGCGTTTTCCAGATTTTATTGGGCTATCTCAAAGCCGGAAAAATGGCCAACTTCTTCCCTATTGCGGTTATCAGAGGTATGCTTGCCGCCATCGGACTTATATTAATAATGAAGCAATTGCCCCACGCACTTGGCTACGATTTCGATTATGCAGGTGATGAGAATTTCGAAGAAGGCAAGGGGCACAACACCTTCACCGATATTTACTATGCCGTATTAAGTCCAAATAAACTGGCGATAGTAATTAGCCTGAGTGCTCTGGCTTTGATGAATGTCTGGGATAATTACTTAATTAAATGGGTCAAGTTTTTGCGCTTCGTTCCAGGGGCCCTAATTGCTGTTTTTGTGGGTATTCTCATCAACATGCTAGCTCCCGATGGACTGAAGCTTACGCAGGAACATTTGGTTTCATTGCCTACCAATATTCTCAATGGCTCTATCAACGACATTTTCGTCTTACCCGATTTTGGCGCATTGAACATGCCGGCGGTTTATAAGGTTGCACTAACCATTGCCATCATTGCGAGTATCGAAAGTTTATTGAGCGTAGAAGCTACAGACCAGCTCGACCCGAGTCATTACATCACTCCTACAAACCGCGAACTCATCGCACAAGGTTCTGGGAATATTGTTTCGGGAATGTTGGGCGGCATCCCGGTAACCGCCGTAATTGTGCGTAGCAGTGCCAACATTCTTGCTGGCGCCAAAACAAGAATTTCGGCTATAACACATGCCATTTTGCTGGTGATTACGGTGGTATTTATTCCAAGCATTTTAAACCTAATTCCATTATCGGCACTCGCGGCAATTCTGCTTACCGTGGGCTATAAACTCACCAAGCCCGAAATATTCAAGCATACGTTTAAAAAAGGATACGATCAGTTTATTCCATTCATCATTACCATTGTAGCCATTGTTTTTACCGATTTACTGCGCGGCATTGGTATCGGGTTAATTTTCGCCTTGTTTTATATTCTTCGCTCCAACATTCGGCGGTCGGTATATCTCGTAAACGATGGCAACAATTACCTCGTTCGCTTAAATCACAACGTTTCGTTCATCAACAAGGATGTGTTGCGCCGAAACCTCTATTCAATCCCCGAAAAAAGTCATGTTATAATTGATGGCACTGCAGCATCGTTTGTTGATGCCGACATTATTGACACCATCGAAACCTTCCAGAAAGCTGCAAAAGTGAAACACATCGATGTTGAAATTAAACGCTCCGAAAGCAGCAGTCATCCATTCTTTAGAAAATAGCTTATGAACGCCATCGAAAAGATAATGCTCGAGAACAAAGCTTGGGCATCCGCAAAACTCCACTCCGATCCTCAATATTTCGAACGCCAGGTTCGCGAACAAAATCCCAATTTCTTTTGGATTGGCTGCTCCGACTCGCGTGTGCCGGCCAACGAGGTTACCAATACCGAACCGGGCGAGATTTTCGTGCACCGCAATGTGGCTAATCTTGTAGTAAATACCGACTTAAACATGCTCAGCGTTCTGCAATATGCTGTTGAAGTGCTAAAAGTGAAAGACATCATTGTTTGCGGACATTACGGATGCGGTGGCGTTAAGGCGGCCCTGCATAACCAGTCGTTTGGCATGCTCAACAAATGGTTGCGCAACATCAAAGATGTGTATCGCATACACCGCGACGAAATCAATGCCATTTCCAACGAAGATAAAAGAGTTGATGCCCTGGTTGAGCTCAACGTAAAAGAGCAGGTTTTGAACCTGGCAAAAACATCAATCGTGCAACGTGCCTGGATTAACAACCAAAGGCCGGCAATCCACGGTTGGGTTTACGACATTAAAGACGGCATTTTGCGCGATTTAATTCGCGTCGACCATACCTACCAGCTCGATCCCATTTACCGTTACGACGAAAACGAACTGCGTTAAGTTGCCCATCGCATAAAATTTTGTGCGAAATTGCAGCCGCTGTTGCAAACACTATCGCGCAGCAAATTTGCTATGGAAGATAAACGCAAACGACTCGAAGCCATGCAGGCCGAGGCCCTTTTGGGAGGAGGCGAAAAACGCATCGAAGCACAACATAAAAAAGGAAAACTCACCGCCCGCGAACGCATTCATTTGCTTTTAGACGAAGGATCATTCGAAGAAATTGGTCAGCTCGTTACCCACCGAAGCACCAATTTTGGGCTCGACAAGCAAAAATTTTATGGCGATGGGGTTGTTACGGGCTATGGTACCGTGAACGGACGTATGGTCTATGTTTTCGCACAGGATTTTACCGTCTTCGGGGGCTCGCTGGCCGAGGCACATGCCACCAAGATTTGCCGCATCATGGATTTGGCCATGCAAAATGGCGCCCCGGTAATTGGCTTGAACGATTCGGGCGGGGCGCGCATCCAGGAAGGCGTAGTATCGCTGGGCGGCTATGCTGATATTTTTTACCGCAACACCTTGGCTTCCGGCGTAATTCCGCAGATATCGGCCATTATGGGTCCCTGCGCAGGCGGTGCAGTGTATTCGCCGGCCATTACCGATTTTATTTTCATGGTCGAAAACACCTCCTACATGTTTGTTACCGGTCCCAATGTGGTGAAAACCGTTACGCACGAGGAAGTGAGCTCGGAGGAACTCGGCGGTGCATCGGCACACAGCGTAAAATCGGGCGTAACGCATTTTTCGTCGGTAAATGGCGTGGCCTGCATTCAAGAAATAAAACAACTGCTGAGTTACATTCCGCAAAACTGCGAAGAGGAAGCGCCGCGTTTGGCCTATGAAAAAGGCAATGAAACGCGCCCAAAACTCGCTTCGATAATTCCCGATAATCCAAATCAGCCTTACGACATTCGCGAGGTAATTGAAGAAGTAATCGACGCCGATAGTTTCTTCGAAGTGCATAAAAACTTTGCAGAAAACATCGTGGTGGGTTTTGCCCGTTTAGCTGGACGTAGCATAGGCATTGTGGCCAATCAACCTGCCTATCTTGCAGGGGTTCTGGATATCAAATCGTCGCAAAAAGCAGCTCGCTTTGTGCGTTTCTGCGACTGCTTTAATGTGCCATTGCTCGTATTTGAAGATGTTCCCGGCTTTTTGCCCGGCACCGACCAAGAATGGAACGCCATTATTACCAATGGGGCCAAATTGCTTTACGCCTTCTGCGAGGCCACCGTGCCGCGCGTTACGGTAATTACCCGCAAAGCCTATGGTGGAGCCTACGATGTAATGAACTCCAAGCACATCGGAGCCGATATGAACTACGCCTGGCCGAGTGCCGAAATCGCGGTGATGGGTGCTAAAGGAGCTGCTGAGATTATCTTCAAAAAAGAAATCGAAGAAGCAACCGATCCTGCTGCAAAATGGGCCGAGAAAGAGAAAGAATACGCCGATCTGTTTGCAAATCCTTACTCGGCGGCCGAACGGGGCTATGTGGATGAAGTAATTCGTCCGGAAGATACCCGCGAGAAACTCATCAAGGCATTCAAAATGCTCGAAAACAAAGTAGCCAATCTTCCGAAAAAGAAACACGGAAATATTCCGTTGTAGCATTTATATGCTGAAAATCTATTTTGCCTTTGTATTGTCTGTATTGGCAAACTGCGCCGGCATATTGGCTCAGGTAAAAGTTACCGGTATAGTAAAAGATACCGAAACCGGTCGCGGATTGGCCCATGCATTTGTGATCAACCACCGCACCCAGAACGGCGTGTTCTGCGACAATGGTGGCAGGTTTAGCATCGAAACCAAGGCGAACGACAGCTTACTGATTTCGCTCACCGGCTACCAGTTTACCAAGGTGCTGTTGAGCGATTCGGTGTCAAAATCAAGCTATTTTGTTGAAGTTAAGTTAAAGGTTAAGCCGATTGCCCTTCGACCGTTTGTGGTGAAGGCGCCGAAAACATTTGAGCAAATCATCACCGAATTGGCCAAAGCCGAACAATTAAAGCCCGAAGCCACGCCGCTGGTAAATGCCGTAGAGAGTCCGATTACGTTTCTTTACGACCAATTTTCGAAAGATGGAAAGGCTCGCAAGAAAATTGCCGAACTCCGTGCCGAAGATGCTAAAATGGAGCTGCTACGCGAACTCTTTACCCGCTACATGGTGGCGAAGATTATCGATACCGACGAAAACGAACTCGACGATTTCATCCGCTTTTCGGGACTTAAAAACCAGTACACCACTTTCGATACCGAGTACGAATTGGTAACCTATGTAAAGCAGCGTTGGGCCGACTATAAGGCGTACAGAGGATTTGGGGAGTAATTTAACGATTTAAAATTACCCTAGAACTATGTTGGATATGCAATACAAACGATTGTAAATAAAGGACATATTGACGAAGAAAGTATAATCTCAAAAATTGATTCAATAGTCTAACCTTAAGCATACAAAGTTTCTTTCAGGCAATGCAACGGATCGGCATAATCGGAGCGATAATCTTCTTCTACTTTATCGATTAACGTTTCTAATTTCACCAAGCAGCGATATACTATATTCTGAATAGCTTGGTATTTTAACTCATGCCGCCAATCGCCCTGAAATTTTTGTAGAAAATAAATCAGCAGTTCCGCCTCGCCGCGAGCGCTGCCTGTAAAGCGCTGATATTTAGTGATAAGACGCAAGGCTTTCCGCAGGCGTTTGGAAAAAGTCCATGCCGAATGGTAAGGTTCATCGAAGGGTTCATCGAGCTTGGGCTTCATTTTTTCGGCATAATGAAGCGGATCATCAGCATCCAGAAGTAAATACGCCAGCAACTCCTTGTTTTCCTTTTTATGGCGAGCCAATCGGGCACAGATGCTTATCAATTCCGATCGTTCGAGCCCACTCAATTCCTTTTTCAACGATGCAAGCGATTCCATATTAATCTTCTTCGGGGTTTTGTTCCGTTTTCCCTGTTTTGGGTAAACGAGCAGCCTTTTTCAATGCTTCACGCAGCAGGTACTCGATTTGTCCGTTGGTGCTTCTGAATTCATCAGCAGCCCATTGCTCCACAGCTTTCAGCATCTGAGGGTCGATGCGCAATACAAACGATTTCTTTGTGTTGCTCATTTTATCAGATTCTCTGAATGAATTTTTAACACAACCTCTTCCATTTTCTCCTTCTGCAAGGTGCCGATAAGCAATTTGCGCCCATTTTTCATAATTAGCTGCAATCCAACATCGCCCGCAATATTGATTGCTCTGTTCTTTCGCGTGCCTTTAATTCCCCAGCCCCAATATTCGCCAAGTGGATCATACTTTCGAACCTGCGCACTACTGATCTCAGCCCAAGAAACAAAACGGGTTTTTAGCTGAAAGGGAAACAGTCGATAGCTTATTCCATGTTCATCCAGTTTTGTTTCGAGGCGACTGGTAAAAAGCAATGTAAAAACAAGGGCTTCAATAAAAATAATTAGTGCAATATCCTCAAATGAACCGCTTCCTTGTTTAACCGATTTAGACACTTCAATAATTAAAGGAGGAACCATCGCCACAATTCCAACCCAGATGATGCTGTTTTTGCGGAAAGGCTGCTGCTCTTCGAAGTGAATCATAGGAATTAATTATGAAGCGTTCCTGCATTTATAACGGGACTGGCAGACCGTTCTGAACAGAGTACCACCATTAAATTACTCACCATGGCAGCCTTGCGCTCCTCATCGAGTTGAATGATTTGTTTGTGAGAAAGCTTCTCAAGTGCAAGTTCAACCATACCCACAGCGCCTTCTACGATTTTGGTTCGTGCGGCCACCACTGCTGTAGCTTGCTGCCGTTGAAGCATGGCTTGCGCAATTTCGGGCGAATAGGCCAAATTCGAAATGCGGGCTTCGACGATGGCAATTCCGGCTATTTTGCAGCGTTCGGTTAACTCAGCTTCCAACTGAAGATTGATTTCATCGCCACCTGAGCGCAAACTCAATTCAGCATGTTCATCATCAAAACTATCGTAGGGATACATTCCCGCCAGTTTGCGAATTGCCGACTCACTCTGCATTTTCACAAAGACTTCGTAATTATCAACCTCAAATGCCGCGCTGTAAGTATCTTCAACACGCCAAACCAGCACCACACCGATTAAAACAGGATTCCCAAGCTTGTCGTTTACCTTGATGGGTTGACTCTCGTTGTTGCGCGCGCGGAGCGAAATTTTCCTTTTCAGAAAAAAAGGA
Organism: Bacteroidota bacterium; assembly: GCA_947497195.1. Classification (GTDB taxonomy): domain Bacteria; phylum Bacteroidota; class Bacteroidia; order M30B66; family M30B66; genus CAMCXT01. The sequence goes on along the minus strand of CANMGM010000018.1, from coordinate 8,498 downwards.
TTCACCCAATAAAATCCATTTGTTCGGATTGTTCCTTTATACGTACCAAACAACACCAACACAACCGATTCGTTGGGATTGACAATGGTAAATCCGGGCAATAAAAGCAGTGAAAGCACAGCCAATGCCGCCCCGAAAGCCGGAATCAACATACTGAAACAAACCACCGAACCTGCAATAATCGCAAGTAATACCACCAGCAGCATTGCTCCCGATTGGCCAAAATAATTTTTTTCGTTCATGATATCTTTTTGATATCACAAAGATATATTTATAACAGCATTGCCTGCAAGTTTATTTTTAGGTTTTTGCCTGCCAATCGAATTTGTATCTTGGCGGCAAAAAAGGATGTCGCTTTATTTCCACGGCAATGCCCCGCTAAAATTTCAGCACCAGTATCTGGTAACACTGAATTACATCATCCCATACCTCGAAGCCAAAAAGGTGTTTCGCGAAGGCATGAAGGTGCTGGAAATTGGGTGCGGCGAAGGCGGTGTGTTGAAAGCATTCATCGAGCGCGGCTGCATTTGCACGGGCATGGACTTGTCGGAATCAAAAATTGAAAACGGGAAAAAATTATTGTCCGATGAAATTGCAGCTGGAAAGATGGAACTCTTTACTGCCGACATTTATGATGAAAAGGTAATGGATGCCTTTCGGGGTAAGTTTGACTTAATCGTTCTGAAAGACACCATCGAACATATTCCCGACCAAGAGCGGGTTATGAAACAATTGCCCGTTTATTTAAAGGAAGGAGGCGTTTTCTTTTTTGCCTTCCCGCCTTGGTGCATGCCTTTTGGGGGGCATCAGCAAACCGCGTCAACCAAATTGGGCAAAATGCCCTGGATGCACTTGTTGCCCAGAAATATATATAAATCATGGCTAAAATTCACAAAGGAACGACCTGCTGTTATTGAGGCTTTGCTCGAAATTCACGACACACAAATTTCGATTAATCGCTTTGAACGCATCTGCAAAAAAACAGGGTATTCGGTTGCAGACCGTCGGCTGTATTTGCTCAATCCAATTTACCGGTATAAGTTTGGTCGCTCCCCGCGCGTACAATTCTCTACTGTTGCTTCCCTTCCGGTTTTACGCGACTTTGTAACAACCGGGGTATATTACATTTTAAAGCGAGCCTAACGCGTTAGATAGCGAATCAAAAGCACGATTACCGCAAAGAGAAACATAAAAATACTGATTCGGTTCATGCCATTCATAAAACGCACGGAAGAGTTCCGCTTGTTCTTGTCGGGTCGAAACAAGGTTCGGATGTCGAGATAATATAGAATTTTGCGCAATATCATGATTCACTTTTGAAACTAACAAGCCTAAGGTGATATGGTTTAAGAATCAACCAGGCTCCTCAATTCATCTATAGACTCTTTTGTTTGAAAGAAATGTGCGGAAACAAGACCATCAACATGTGCCTCTGTGCGCAGACGCGCAAAGTCTGATGCGTCTGTAAAACCAGTCGATGCCAAGAGTGGTAAATTGGTGTGTTCCCTGATAGTATTAAAAATTCCCATGACCAATTCCTTATCTCCACGATTAATCGCCGAAACCAGAACTTCGCGCGCACCGCGCAATTCAATTACTTTAATCCAATTCAACAAATCAATTTCTGTACGCGACTTCCCACCACCTAGGTAAACCTTCCACGAACCGAATGTAAGGCGCGTATCAACCGCTACCAGCAGAGAGTCGGAGCCAAAACTATCGGTTACTTTATGAATGAGCTCCGGGTTTCGCACAGCAGCAGAGTTTACATACACACGCCTTGCCCCCCACTTAATAAGCTCCTCGACATCTTTCACAGTATTTACTCCACCGCCAAAAACAAATGGGATGGATAAATTCTTTTCCAGATCTTTTATAAACCGAGGTAAATTTCTTCGCCTATCTGAAATGGCGGTAACATCCATAACAATCACCTCATTGGCGCCATAGCTCTGATATTCAAGCGCCTGTGCCAGGCCTTGCGTGTAATCTTTTACATGCCGCGAATCTGCAGTAGTGGCCTGCCCATCAGCGACATAAATTGTAGGGATAATTCGAAACGGCTTATTCTCAACCATAATGGCTTGCAAAGCTAAATAAATTCATAATGTCAAGGGCAATACGAAAATAATTCAAGTGAAGGATATATTTAATTCATCCTACATTAGCAAAATTAATGTTTGCACCATGGAAACAACATCCAAACACCCAAAAGGATTACCGTATCTATTCTTTACCGAAATGTGGGAGCGTTTCGGATACTACCTGATGCTGGGCATCTTTGTTTTGTATATGATTGATGTCGAAAAGGGTGGACTAGCCATTGCCGATAAAGTGTCATACGATATTTTCGGAACCTTTATAGCCATTACATACCTCACGCCTTTCCTTGGCGGATTTTTGGCCGATAAAAAACTGGGATACATTAAAAGTGTTTACATCGGCGGAGTACTGATGGGATTGGGGTATATGGGACTCGGCATTCCGGGACTGGCCGCATTTGGCATCGAATTGAGCGAAACGTTCGTAATGGCTTCGTTCTGGCTTTCGATGCTGCTGATTGTAGTAGGAAACGGATTTTTCAAACCGAGTATCTCCACACTTCTTGGCAATTTATACTCAAGCGAGGCATACAAAGAGAAAAAAGACTGGGGTTATAATTTGTTTTATATGGGCATCAACATAGGCGCGCTGCTCGGCCCCATATTCGCGGCGTTTATGCGAAATAAATACAACTGGTCGGCATCGTTTTTTACAGCCGGCGTTGGCATGTTTATCGGCTTGATCGTTTTTACCATTGGCTTGAAACACGTTCGTGCCGGTGAACGAAATACTACAGATGCGGGTTCATCGAAAGACAGCAGTCTGGCGCAGGTGCTGAGTTATGTTTTTCTTCCGGCCATTGCAGCTGGCGTAATTGGCTGGTTTCTGCCCGCTAAATTATTCGGCGGAACATTGATGGATTCCAAAAGTACCGACGCATTCCTTTTCGCATCGGTTCCGGTAATCATCTTTTATGTTTCGCTCTGGCTGCGGGCAAGGGAAGGCGAAAAGCGTCCGATTGCAGCGCTACTGGCCATTTTCGCAGTTAGTGTGGTATTCTGGGCTGTATTCAAACAGAACGGAACAGCACTTACCAATTGGGGCAAGTACTACACAGACCGAGAAGTACCACAAGCTGTTGAAGGGATTTCCCGCGATTTGTATCAGGTCGAAACCATGCAAACAAAACCCGATTCGGTAAACAGTTTCGATGAACAGTTTCGTGCGCAAAAAGAAAACGACAAGCCCGTTAAAACGTTTGGGCAGCATGTGTATTTCCGAAATTTACCCGCCGAACGAATTCCTATAAACGGCGAACCGGTGTATCTCATCAGCACCGAATTATTTCAGTCCATCAATCCGTTTTGGGTGGTGCTGCTCACCCCTTTAGTTATTGCAGCCTTTGCTTGGTTACGAAAGCGAAAAAAAGAACCTACAACACCGGGTAAAATTGCATTGGGATTGGTTATTTCTGCCCTTTCGACCCTGGTAATGGTTGGCGCCGTTTATGCCAGCAACAATGGAGCAATGAAGGTATCTACCCTTTGGCTTGTGGGATGTTACGGCGTAATTACTGTTGGCGAACTTTGCCTTAGCCCGATGGGGCTCTCACTGGTGAGTAAGCTCAGCCCACCGCGATTTACCGCATTAATGATGGGTGGATTTTTCCTCAGTACATCCATCGGCAATAAAATGAGTGGTGTATTGGCCGGTATGTGGTATGGTTATGAAAACAAGGCGAACTTCTTTTTGGTGAATTGTCTCTTGCTTTTGGGTGCAGGTCTTGCGGCATTCTTACTGCTCAAATGGCTTAATAAGGTAATGGAAGAGAAGGGACTTCGTTAAGGAGATTGCGAAGTATTGAATTGATAAGCCATCGTAACGAAGTCTATAGCTTATCAGAAACGCTTGGCTACGCCCACACCTTTGTTCCTTCGGTGCAGTTTCGGCAAATGTCGATCTGCGAGCGATTTTGCAATACTGCTTGTCGGAAGTTTGCATAAGCTTCGTTTCGCCACAATGTTTTAAAAGGTCCCATCGCTATTGAACCCAAGGTGTGTTTTGCATCTTTATCGAAACAACAGGGAACCACCGAACCGTCCCAGGTAAAAACGCATCCCTGCCACATGCGCCAGCAACTGTTCACCAGTTTGTTTTTCAGATGCCACTTGCCATCGGCGCCTTTGCGATAGCGTGCATATTTTTCCTGATCAGGAATAAGTGGATTGCCGTTTTCGAAGTCGTACACCTGCGCAGTTTTAAAACGCACCTCATTCACGCCAAGTTCCTTTGCGCGTTGAAGAATTGAGGCCGTTTCGTGCTCATTGGGTTTCACCACTAAAAACTGAAAGATTACATGCGGCGTTCTGCTGCGAAACTTCTTTTTTGAAGCAATAATGGCTTTGGTGCCATCAATAACTTTTGATATTTGTCCGCCAATGCGATACTGCTCGTAGGTTTCCTGCGTATTTCCATCTATCGAAATAATCAAACGATGTAGCCCTGATTTTACGATTTCTTCGGCTTTGGCTTCCGTTAAATAATGCGCATTGGTCGATACCGCCGTGTAAATTTTCTTCTGAGCGGCATAAGAAATCATTTCGTGCAGCCGCGTGTTTAAGAAGGGTTCGCCCTGGAAATAAAAGTTTATGGAGGCCAGTGTAGGATGCAATTCATCCACAATTTTATGCAGCAATTCGGGCTGCAGCATGCCGGTTGGACGCGAAAATGCACGCAAACCACTCGGACATTCGGGGCAACGCAAGTTGCAACTGGTAGTGGGTTCAACCGAAATGTGTAGAGGATTTCCCTTATGCCACGTGGATTTAGTCACTTTTGACAAGTGGTAACTTGTGCGCAATTGCATCGCATTAAGCAATTTGGGAAGGGTTGTTAACCGAACAATCTGTATAAAATCCCAAATCATTTCGATGCCTTTGTATTATATTGCAGCAAATTTACCGAAGCAAATCATCACCAAACATACTTAATAATAAGTCGAATGAAGAAAATTTTACTTTTTTGCTCAGCACTCTCAATGATAGCTGTTTCAACCGTATTTAATGCTCCCGAGGCACATACCCGCTCAGCTGGAGGTCCTTCTCAAAGTGCAGGTGCTCCCGATGGAGGAAATCAAACGTGTGCTAAATCGGGTTGCCATGCTGGTACTGCCCAAGATCGCGACAATATGATTACCACGACCATTCCGGCAAGTGGGTACATACCAGGCGAAACCTACACCATTACAATCGGCACAAGCGAAGGCAGCGTTGTTAAATGGGGCTTCCAGGCCACCGTGCAAGATGCAGCAGGTAATTTACAAGGAAGCTACATATTTACAAATTCTGCGCAGACGCAATTTCCAACACAGGGCAACAATACCAACAAGTACGTTACCCATACATCTGCAGGCAATTCAACAACGACACCCGGCTCTAAATCTTGGTCGTTCGATTGGACTGCTCCAGCCGCCGGAACCGGAGAAATTAGTATTTATTGCACAATTAATGCATCAAACAATGGCAATAATTCAAGCAATGATTTAATTCTCAAGGACGTTTTATCGGTATCTGAAAATATCTCCACTTCAATTCAGCTCGAAAAGGCAGAAAACCTCTTTACAATCTTCCCAAATCCATCTTCAGGTGTGCAGATTAAAGTAACCATCCCTAACGAGACCGAGTTTACCATTTACAATGCTTTAGGCAAGCAGGTTCTTACAAAGCAAATGGATCAAGGCTTGCAGCAGTTAGATGTTTCTGAACTGCCATCAGGTTTGTACTTTGCATGGATTGAAGTGGATGGTAAAAAGCAGATGAAGCGCTTTGTGCGTCAGTAATTCGAACTAGTAATATTTTGATTTAGAAAGGGGCCCCAAGCCCCTTTTTACATTTCCTTCCGTAATCGCGCAACCGGAATATTCAACTGCTCACGATATTTCGCAACTGTTCTTCGGGCAATATTGTAGCCTTTCGAACGGAGAATCTTCGCCAGCGCATCGTCGGTAACAGGCCTGCGTTTGTCTTCTGCTCCAACGGCATCTTCCAAAATCTTCTTCACTTCGCGTGTCGATACCTCTTCGCCGCTATCGGTAGAAAGACTTTCGGAGAAAAATGACTTCAACAGCAAGGTACCAAACGTGGTCTGGATATATTTACTGTTCGCCACACGCGATACGGTCGATATATCAAGTCCAATGCGGTCGGCTATGTCTTTTAAAATCATCGGCCGCATTTTCGTTTCATCGCCCGTGAGGAAATACTCCTGCTGGTAATCCAGTATGGCCTGCATTGTAAACAGCAAGGTTTGTTGCCTTTGCTTGATCGCATCAATAAACCAGCGTGCCGAATCAATCTTCTGCTTCACGAACAGCACCGCTTCTTTTTGCTCCTTCCCATTTATCTTTTTCGATTTGCTGTAATGCTCAAGCATTTCCTGATACGTACGGCTAATCTTCAAATCGGGCGCATTGCGCGAGTTTAGTTGTAACTCGAGTTCGCCATCGTTATTAATGAGAATAAAATCGGGGATAACATGCTGCGAACTGCGGGGCGAATCGCTCATCGAATTGCCCGGACGCGGATTGAGTTTTAAAATTTCTTTGATGGCATCACGCAAATCCTCCTCTTCAAGTTCAAGCTTTTTTGCCACTTTTTCGTAATGCCGTTTCGAGAACTCATCCATGCAGGTTTCGATAATGATGGACGCTGTTTTGAGTTCAACGGTCATGTACTCCTTCCGGCGCAGTTGAATGAGCAGGCACTCCTGCAGATCGCGGGCGCCAACCCCTGGAGGATCGAGTTGCTGCACTTCGCCAAGCAGGCGCTCAAGTTCCTCTTCGCTGGTTACAATGTTCTGCGAAAATGCCAAATCGTCGCATATCGCGAAAAGCTCTCTGCGCAGATATCCGTCTTCGTCGAGGTTCCCAATTAGGTATTCGGCAATGGCAAATTCCTGATCATTCAAATTGCGCAATTGCAATTGCTCAATTAAATGCTCCTGAAAACTAATGCCTCCTGCAAATGGAATTTCTTTGCGTTCGTCGTCGGGGCTGTAATTGTTTGCCTACAATTTATAGGCAGGCGTTTCATCGTCGTCGATATACGCATCGAGGTTAAAGTCTTCGCGGTTTTGGTCTTCGTGCTGTTCTTTGGTATCGTCCTCGGCCGAAGCGAATGGGTCTTCCGATACCGGCTCGTTTTCTTCGTTGTCGTTAACGCCTTCTTCCAGTGCCGGATTGATTTCGAGTTCTTCTTTGATGCGTTGTTCAAGTGCTACTGTTGGAACCTGCAACAGTTTCATGAGTTGGATTTGCTGCGGCGAAAGCTTCTGCAGCATTTTCTGTTGGAGCCCTTGTTTTAACATACGCTGGTAGATTTAGATTTTTTCACATTCAAACAAAGTGCCCGAATTTACTTTAATGGATAATTTCAGTGCAAATCATTTGTAAATGCCTAAAATTCAAGATTCTTCGGTGTGCGCGGAAATGGTATTACATCGCGAATATTCGTCATGCCTGTTACAAACAATACAAGTCGTTCAAAACCAAGTCCGAAGCCGCTGTGCGGAACCGTCCCAAATTTGCGTGTTTCGAGATACCACCACAGACTTTCTTCGTGGATGCCCATTTCGGTGATGCGGCGCTGCAATTTGCTGTAATCTTCCTCGCGCTGACTTCCGCCGATGATTTCACCAATGCCCGGGAACAATACATCCATCGCGCGCACAGTTCGGCCATCCTCGTCCTGTTTCATGTAAAAGGCCTTGATATCTTTCGGATAGTTTGTTAAAATCACCGGCTTTTTGAAATGCTTCTCTACCAAATATCGCTCGTGCTCGCTTTGAAGATCGATGCCCCATTTCACCGGAAACTCAAACTTCTTACCCGATTTTTCGAGAATCGAAATGGCTTCGGTATATGTTATGCGTTCGAACGGATTGCTCAAAACGAAATTCAGTTTTTCAATCAAGGGCATCGCGCTGCGTTGTTCCTTCGCAACCTGACTTTCCTCTTCCAATAGACGCTTCTCGAGAAATGCCAGGTCATCGGCGTGGTGCTCAAGCGCATAACGGATGAGGTATTTCAAGAAATCTTCGGCGAGATCCATGTTGTCGTTGAGTTCGAAAAAAGCCATTTCGGGCTCAATCATCCAGAACTCGGCAAGGTGTCGGGTCGTATTCGAATTCTCTGCGCGAAAGGTCGGTCCAAATGTATACACTCTTGAAAGTGCCATTGCTGCCAGTTCAGCCTCCAGTTGCCCCGATACGGTTAGGTTTGCTTCCTTACCGAAGAAATCCTGCGTGTAATCGATAGATCCATTCTCATTACGTGGCGGATTATCATGATCTAATGTGCTTACCCGAAACATTTCGCCGGCACCTTCGGCATCAGAACCTGTAATGATAGGCGCATGCACGTAGTAAAAATGGTGGTCGTTAAAATACTTGTGGATGGC
>CANMGM010000017.1 GCA_947497195.1 Bacteroidota bacterium | reverse complement strand
ATTCAGATCCACGTCGCGGTTACGGGCACGAAAAAGTGCTCACGGCAATCAAGGTAGATGAGATGACGATGAACATTCTGCGCGATAAAGGCTTGGAACTCGAAAGTGTAATTCCGGCCGGCCAAGAGCTTTTCCTAAAATCGACGGCAAACTTAAGTACAGGCGGAACAGCCACCGATATCACCGAGTTGGTGCATCCCAACAATGTGTTTATGGCCGAGCGTATTGCGCGCGTGGTTGGATTGGATATTTGTGGAATCGACATCATGGCCCCCGATCTCAGCACATCGATTCGCGAAAACGGCGGAGCCATTCTGGAAGTAAATGCAGCGCCTGGTTTCAGAATGCACATTGCCCCAACCGATGGATTGCCACGCAACGTTGCCGAACCTGTTATTGATATGCTGTTTCCTCCAGGCACATCGGCTCGCATTCCGATCATTGCAGTTACAGGTACAAATGGGAAAACAACTACTACTCGTCTAATGGCGCACATGGTAAAAACCATGGGGTTCAAAGTAGGATTTACGACTACCGATGGTATTTACATCCAAAATCGCATGATGCAAGCAGGCGATTGTACCGGGCCGCAAAGCGCCGAATTTGTGCTGAAAGATCCAACTGTGAATTTTGCCGTACTTGAAACGGCACGCGGTGGAATTTTACGTGCCGGTTTAGGCTTTACCCGCTGCGACATTGCGATTGTAACGAACATTGCAGCCGATCATCTTGGTTTAAAAGGCATCAACACTGTCGACGAAATGGCGCGTGTTAAAGCTGTTGTGCCCGAAAGTGTGAACGAAGACGGAACAGCAATTCTGAATGCCGACGACGACCTTGTCTATGAGATGCGAAAAGCATTGAATTGCAATGTGGCACTTTTCAGCCTCGATGAAAAAAATCAACGCATCATCAGTCACTGCAATGCAGGTGGATTGGCAACAATCGTTGAAAATGGCTACGTTACAATTTGCAAAGGCACATGGAAAATTCGTGTCGATAAGGTGGTGAATATTCCGCTTACGTTCTCGGGGCGCGCCGTGTTTAACATTCAGAATATATTACCGGTGGTGATGGCGGGTTTTATTCGCGGATTCAAGATTGAAGATATGCGTTTGGCGCTCGAAACCTTCATTCCGTCGCCAACACAAACGCCGGGCAGAATGAACATGTTCCAGTTCCGTAACTTCCAGGTAATGGTCGATTATGCACACAATACTGCAGGATTCCAGGCCATTGCGAAATTCCTCGAGAAGGTTGATGCGAAGCCGAAAATCGGAATTATTGCAGGCGTGGGCGACCGCCGCGATGAGGATATTATTAACCTTGGACGCGTTGCGGCATCAATGTTCGATGAGATCATCATTCGTCAGGACAAAAATCTTCGCGGACGTTCGGAGCAGGAGATTATTGATTTTATGTGCGATGGCATTCGTTCGGTTGATCCGCTAAAGCCATTCCGCGTGATTCCAACCGAAGCCGAAGCCATTGATTCTGCGATTGCAAATGCAATAAAAGGAGCATTTATCATTGTGTGCAGCGATGTTGTTCCCGATGCACTCGATCAGATTATGCGGTATAAGGAAGAAGAGGATAAGTTTCAGCTCGATCCGGCCGATATTCCGAACAAATAAGGGGCGACTTAGCGGATAATTGAAAATCGTTTCGTTCCCAATTCTTTTCCTGTTTCTGAAGAGATGCGGATAAAGTAAATGCCTGACTCTAAGTTTTCGCTTGAAACCTGAATTGCTGTACCGGTATTGTCAACGATACACTTCCGCAATCTTCCCAACGCATCATATAAATGAATTCGCGCTGAATTTTCTATCCCGCTAAGCATAAAAGAACCCAAGTTTGGATTGGGATATACCTCGATGTTATTGTCATCTACTGTTTCGGTATGAAGCTGAAAATCGTAACTGCCTAAACACGTAAACGGATCGAGTTTCATGAAGAAAATCGAAAACAATCCCGGGGTGTAATCTGAGCTCGTTCCACAGAAAAGAAAAGAATTATCTGCAGTGCTAACATCACCAACTGCACTTTCGAAAATGCCAGGACCAATAGCGCTGCATTTAAAAAGAAAATCAGCACCATATTTCATTAACAGAGCCTGATCTGATCCAATCTCATCGTAAATCGTTCCGATTATCAAACTACTATCGCCTGGCCAATAACTAATATCCGAAAATAGTAGTCTGTTGTTGGTTTCGGTTTCGTTGTACAGCATCACATTCCCTTCCTTGTCATATTTGAAAATACGGCCCTGAATGGTGGTATCGTTGTAAGTGGTTGAACCACATACCAAGATTGAACTATCGGGACCTAAACAAACATCGGTGAAATAATCATCGTTTGATGTATTGTAGGATTGCTGCCAGATGAAATTGCCCGTTGCCGAAAATTTACTCACTGCCATAGCATGATTCTCATAGAACGTGTCGTATGTAGCGCCAACCGTTACTACATTTCCCTCTAGATCAATCACAACACCGCCGGCAAGCTGTCCGTCTGCATCTGAAACAGTTCTTCGCCAAAGCTCGTTGCCATCAGCATCAAGTTTTACGAGCAAATGTCCGCCATTCGGGAAAGGCTGGGCATAACTTAAGGCCGAAACAACGATTGAACCATCGGCACCTTCATCGAGTCCTTTGATAATATCCCATGCATCGGTTCCAACAAATTGTGAACGCAGTACATTTCCATCGATATCTATTTTAAGCAACCAAATGGAATAATCTCCGTTTTCGCTCTCATTCGTTAAAGCACCGATAAGAAAGTTGCCATCCTGCAGCGCAATAAATTCTACGGCTTTCTCGGTGTACACTCCTCCGTAAATCTTTGCCCAAAGTTGATTTCCGAGCGTGTCGGTTCGAATAAGCAAGACATCGCCATTCACACTTCCCCATCCACCGGTTGATCCTGCGATCAGATATCCTCCATCATCTGTTTTTACAACGCCTGCACCCTCGTTGAATGTTCCGGGTGCACCATACGTTCGGCTTATTAAGAACTGTGCATCCAAGCCTTTTGCGAAAAATAGCATCGCCATAAAAAATCCAACAAAACGCATCATAATTTAAGAATGTAGTTAAGCATAAATCCTGTTCCCGATAATTTCCTTGGCGCAATCAGTCCTTCGATTGCACTTAATTCAGCCCGAATTATTTGATTTTTCCCTTCCCAGTTCGCTCCAAGCTGTGAATTAAATCTGCCAAATCCGCCAAGGCAGAATCCAATCTTACCGGTAAGACGCGTGGATAAAGGTTCGAAGGTATGTAGGTTTTCAAAGAGTTTGGTGTAAAAGCTCAGCCCAAGCAATGGTTTCATTCCGGGCAAGTTTCGGTAACGCGCATCGAGCACTACCATATAATTCGCATTGGTGCCACCCGAATAACTTAAGGATGCATTCACCAGCCAGGGTAGTGCTGCCATTTCGCTTCCGGTGATGGTGCTTCCGGTAAAGATGCGACGCAAACTGTCGGCGGGTTGCACCGTTCCCCATTCGGTATTAAACAAATCGTTGAATTGCAATCCGGTAAATCGAACCGATGTATCGGCGTTAATCAAGGTGCTCCCCGAATTCCAGTTAATGAAACCGATGTCTTCGGCTTTGAAATTGATAAACCAGCGTTTCCATCTTCCGAATGAGGTTCCGGCGCTCATACGCGCAGCAAATCCAGGTGAAACGCCCTGTGCATTGTTTGCAATCAGCGCCTTGCCTTTCCATTGCAGATCGAGGAAATTGCCCTCGGCTTCCGTAAACAAACTACCTGCGTTGATACGCGTATCGATTAAATTATTCCCTTGAACCACACCGAGCCCAAACGAAAATGCCGAACCTTTTAAAACCTTCTTATAATCGATGTAAATACTTCGGCTGCGCAAGTTATAGAATGCACTTTTACCGAGTTCTGCAGTCTTATCGGCATACGCTGCGTTTCCACCAAAGAACAAGCGAAACACATCGGCTGTAAATGCTGCAGCAATAAAATTGTCCTGCTTGTAACTTATCTGAAGTGCGTGTCGGTTTGCTCTCCAGCTGCTGTCGGGGAAAAATGATACCGCTGCGCCGTACGAAAACTCCAGTCCAAAGCGATTTGCATCAACCAGTCGCTTGTAAGAGGTTTCTTTCAAGGTTTCATCGATAAAAATCGGATTGAGAAATGCATTCGAAAATGCTGTCGTAACCGCATTGCTGTTGCTCAAATAGTTTCCCAAAAATTCGAGATTTGCATGGTTCGCCGGAAGGCTAACGGCAGATGGCTCACGGAGTAGACGAATCTTCGTTATCTGAATGGCTTCAACCGGTATGTCGGTTCGAATACTGGTTCCCTTCGGAGGATTTACCGCCGGATTTTGTGCTAGTAATGCGAGTGAAAACAAGCACGCAATGAGTGTGAAAAACTGTTTCATAGCTTTATTCGCACCAGTCCTTTCCCGCGCAGCTGAACGCGTAAAAAATAATCGATATACATAGGCAAGCGCGTTTGTTCGGGAACCGTGTTCAAGCGGGCTTTCACAACAATGTAACGCGTTCTATTGAGATTTTCGAGGCGTTGCGGTGTAACTTTGCTTTCCATTATCGTTTTAGTGCTCTGACGTACGCGCAGTGTTTCGTCGACCAACCCAGCTAATGCAATATCGCCCGGAAGAAGCGTATCAATTTTGATTCTGTTTTCGTCGAGCAATTCAAAGGTACATTTCAAATCGAACGGAAAGCCATTTTCGACATCGAGAAACAAGCTGGCTTGTGTAACCGGACTTTGCTCACTTTCTTCGAATCCGGTTGTTTTGATGGTATCGCTGAAATACAGAGCATTAGCTGCGAATTTAAACGGCATTGTGAGTGCAAAACTTGCTTTGGCGTTGCTCGTGTTGAAAATAAAGTCGTTGCCCGAGCTCACATTTCCAAGTGGATTCAACTCAGCATCGATGGAGTATTCGAATTCATCGGGCAACAATTCGAGCACCTGCTTCAAATTGGAATTGGAGCTATTGAGTTGAAACGATTTGGTGGTAGTTGAAAAAGAAGCGGGATAAATCGAAAAGTTTGTAGAACGGGCAAGCAGTTGTTGTTGACCAATGAGTGGATGCGCAAGATCGAGCGTCAATCCGGAACTCGATTTCATGGCCTTGAATTTCCTGATTAGGAAACCGAAATCGGCTCCAATACTGTTCTCAAGAAAGAGATCCATCGTTGCATCTTCGAGGTCGAGATTGCCGGTTATTCTGCGCAGAAAGGCTACGCTGATGCGCTGATTTTCGGTTCTGTATTTCTGACTACCGAAAAAGCCTTTTGCGAAGTATGGTTTGAAGTTGAGGAATTGATTGCTGTATTCAAAGGCCGAGACATTCGCACTAACGGGCGAGCCATTGCCGTTCGGGTCGAGGCGCGCGCTTAAGGTTAACTGCAGTTGGTTACTCTCATTGGAGCTCGGACCTTTCAAGTCAAATACATATCCGCTTAGATCGGTGTTTGTTTGGCGTGTTACAGGATTATTCGTTGATGCAGGATCAAGACTTTGATCGAGCAACTGAAATGGAACAGCAGAAAATGAAGCCTTCGGAATTGAAAACGAATAAAGTACGCGGTCGTCGAGACGGCTTGTAATCGTTGAAACAAGTGTTCCTGAGGAAAGTATGACGTCGGTAATATTGAGATTACCATAATTGAAGCGCACCAAATCGTTCAAGTTTAACAACTGGAAACCTGAGGGTAAATTGAAATTGATTGGCAGGGCAAACGAATCTCCTATCGTAGTATCGGGGATGGAGAAGATCGAATCGGTTGGCAAAAGATTTAGATTCGATTCAAATCGCACAACCAGCGGATCGCCGGGAGCACTAATGATATTGGAATCGGCCAAGATATCGTCGAGACCGATCCTCGCCTCTGCCAATGGCGTGATAACATCAATGTCCCAGGATGTTTGTTCATCTGAACGGCAGGCTGTCCAAAATAAAACGGAAGCTACAGCCACAAATCGAAGGTAGATTTTCATATTTGGCTAAGTTACCGAATCGGCGGCGTAAAATAAAAAAGCCGGCAAAAAACCGGCTTTAATTCATTCTAATCTGAAATTATTAGTTCACGGTAATGGTGTAGGTATTCCCATTGATGGTTACAGTTGCGGTATTGTCGCAGGTTCCGTTTCCATAATCGATGAGGCGTTCAGGACGATTCGAAGGAGTAACCGTGCGCGTTCCGCTAACGAACTGGCGGCACAACCGCTTGAACGTAAGTGGGGTATTGATTGTACTTGTCCATGTGTCACCGTTAACCTTTGTTCCGTTCGATGAACCTGTAATGCTAAATACATCGTCGGCAAAAATACCGGGCGTATTGAAGCCTTCGAGCCAAGTGCGCGTGCGACTTGCGGTCCAGGTAATTTCGCCTCCGTTCGATGCCAGTGTCATACTTGCGACAACTTCGACGTTAAACACCGGTTGACCTTGTTCGTTATTACCTGCATTTGTCAAGCGGCGGTAACCTGAAAGCACATTTCCGTTCACAGAATATCCATCGGGCGTAATGGTGATAACTGTTCCGGTCGAAAAATATGCGCCAGTCATACTTACAACTAATTTACCCGCACGTGTTTTACCATCATTCCCGACACAACCCGTTCCGAAATCGATTACAATCGTATCGGGATTGGTTGCTGATACATTGGCACTTGTGTCGATGGTAATTGTAGCACAATCGCTCAATAAACCATCGGCTTCGGCGAGCCTCAAACCTGTGCTTCCTGTTTTTGCTACCTGATCGGCGATGTCGTTTGTTTCGTTGAAATACAGTTCAACACTCGATTCGTACTTTGCAGCATTGGTATCGTTATCCAATTTTTCTTTGCGGCATGAACTCAGACTCATCAAAAGTCCGGCAGCACTAAGGGAGATTAATTTCAGTGTTTTCATAATTGTTAAATTTTGCCGCAGTGACCAAGTAAATAGTACAAGGTTTAAAGCATCCGATTATTTTCCAAAGATAAATACTGTCGGAATTTTATGCAGGTGAGGAATTTCTATTTTCCAGTCGCTGATTTTTTTCGTCTTACAGAAACCCGAAGGACTGGTGAGGTTCGCAGCAATGCATAACAGAGATTCGCCATTGCAGCAATCAAAAATTGACTGAAGTATCTGTTCATTGCGGTAGGGTGTTTCAATAAATAAATGAGACGAACCTGATGCATTGGCATCTTGCTCCAACTGCTTGAGTTTTGATTTTCGCTGCACACTATCAATTGGCAAATAGCCGTGAAATGTGAATTGTTGTCCACTAAAGCCTGAAGCCATCAATGCCAATAAAATGGATGAGGGGCCGGGCAATGCAACAACCTCGATGCCTTCGCGATGGGCTCGTTTCACCAATTCTGAACCTGGATCGGCAATGCCTGGGCAGCCGGCTTCAGAAAGGATAGCCGCATTTGAATTTGATAGTAAAAGCTTAACAAACGCTTCAAGTTCAACTGCTGTGGTATCCTTATCGAGCTTGAATAAATTGCTTTCTGTAAATTCTCTTTTATAGCCCAGACTCCTGAGAAATCGTCTTGCAGTACGCTCATTTTCAGCAAACCAGATATCGATAGCGTCGAGCAATTCAAATTCTTTGGCACAGAGCCATTCCTTTCCTGCATCATCGCTTAGCGAGCTGGGGAAGAGATAAAGACAGGGGTTTGCTTGCAATCAGATTTTGCTGACAATTATTTGGGATGCTTCATCGAGCATTTTGTAGACCTCTTCAAATCCTTCGATACTTCCATAAAACGGATCGGGAACCGACATGTTTTTATCGGGACTTACGAGATTCATGATAAGGTGTACTTTGGTTTTATCTTGTTCGTTGCGGGCAAGATTCAAAACGTTTATCATGTTCGAAGTATCCATTACAAAGATGTAATGAAAATCATCATAATCCTTAGCGGTAAATTGCCTTGCTGAAAGTCCGGATATGTCGATGCCCTTTTTCTGCAGCGTTCTAACTGCGCGAAAATCGGGCGGTTCTCCAGCATGGTAGCCGGATGTGCCTGCAGAATCTACAACGATGCGGACTCCCGCACGTTCAACATGTTGTCTGAGAATGCCTTCTGCCATCGGTGAACGACAGATATTCCCCAAACAAACCATCAGTACTTTTACAACTGTCAATTTACGTTAATTAATTTTATTTATTGGTTTCCAATCTTCTTCTCGATTTCTTCGATATATACTTTAAATTTTTTGTCGGTTTCCATCAAGTTGTTTACTGTACGGCAAGCATGCAAAACAGTTGCATGATCTTTTCCGCCGCATTGTAATCCGATGCTTGCCAACGACGATTTCGTCATGTTTTTGGCAAAGAACATCGCAATCTGACGGGCTTGAACGACCTCTCTTTTGCGGGTTTTAGATTTTAATAATTCGAGCGGAAGACTGAAATAATCGGATACAATTTTTTGGATGAAATCGATGGAGATTTCACGGGTAGTATTTTTCACAAACTTGTCGATCATCTGTCGGGCAAGTTCGAGTGTGATGGCTTTGCGGTTTAAGGTCGATTGTGCAACAAGCGAAATAAGTGCACCTTCCAATTCACGAACATTTGTTGTGATGTTGTACGCAAGATACTCAATCACTTCCTTCGGCATCTCGATACCATCGGCATAGATTTTCTTCTCAAGAATAGCGATGCGTGTTTCGAGATTCGGCACCTGAAGATCTGCAGAAAGACCCCACTTAAAGCGCGACAACAAACGTTGCTCAAGACCGATAAGCTCAATTGGTGACTTATCTGAAGTCAATACCAATTGCTTTCCGGTTTGATGCAGGTGATTGAAAATCTGGAAGAAAATATCTTGCGTGCGCTCTTTACCGGCGAAAAACTGAACGTCATCGATGATGAGAACGTCGATCATCTGGTAAAAGTGGATGAAGTCGTTGTATGAATTGTTCTTTACTGCATCCACGAATTGATGACAGAACTTTTCAGATTGAACGTACAACACAGTCTTGTTGGGGAAATTCTTCTTAATCTCTAAGCCAATTGCATTCGCAAGGTGCGTTTTTCCTAAACCAACACCTCCATAGATAAGAAGCGGATTGAAGGCTGTGCCTCCCGGTTTGTTGGACACGGCAAATCCTGCAGAACGTGCCAAACGGTTGCAATCGCCTTCGATAAGGCTGTCGAACGAATAATTTGGATTAAGCTGCGACTCCACATTCAACTTCTTCAAACCCGGAAGAATAAATGGATTCTTGATTGAATTGGAGTTCAAATCAATCGGCATCGAAACCTGCGGGTTCTTCGTCTTGGTATTTACAGCAGGAATGTTGATTGTATATGGATTTGAATTGCGGTAGTTGTTCTCCATAATAATGGAGTATTCCAAGCGACCATCGGGCCCAAGTTCTTTATTGATAGTTTTCTTCAATAAATCGATGTAGTGTTCTTCCAACCATTCGTAAAAAAACTGACTTGGAACCTGTATGGTTAATATGCTGCCGTTGAGCTTTACGGGCTTGATGGGTTCGAACCAGGTTTTGAAGCTTTGCTGGTTCACGTTGTCTTTAATAACCTCTAGACAGTTTTGCCATACTTTGTTAAACGATTTATCCATTCTTGCTCGAGAATATTATAGGTTGTTCGAATTTAGGTTTGATTCTGTTTTGCTTAGCTTAATGAACAGAGCAAAACTGAGAGAGGGCAAATATTTACTAAAAAAACATTAAAAAAAAAATTAAATTGCTATTGACTTTTTGAAAACTTCAATTTGGACTTTTTCCTCCGATTTCATGTTGCTTTGGCTACTAAAAATGCAGTTTAGTTGGCCAAGTCTCAATCCTGCCCAACCCACCTGATTCACCACTACCTGCTTACCTAACTTATTGCTTAAAATATCCGGTTTTTCAAGAAAAGTATGGGTATGACCACCTAGAATAAGGTCAATATTCTCGGTTTCAGCGGCAAGTACCCGATCCGACACTTTTGAATCGGGATAGGTATAACCTAAATGCGACAAACAGATCACCATCGAACATTGCTTTTCTCTCTTCAAATATAAAGCTTCTTCATTGGCTTTAACAATTGGATCGAGATAAACCAATCCCGCGTGGTGTTCATCCGGAATAAACCCTTTCAGATTGATGCCAACACCTGTGATTCCAATTTTTACCTTGCCACGCTTAAACACCACCGATTTTCTCACCAACTTTTCGAGTGGTGTTCCTTTCAATTCGTAATTGCAGTTTACAAAAGGAAAGTCGGCCAGCTTCATAAGGCGCGCCAAGGCCTCCATGCCGTTGTCGAAATCATGGTTTCCCATGGTTGCCGCGTCGTAACCCATCAGATTCATCAACTTTATCTCGGGCTCGCCATGGTAATAATTAAAATACGGTGTGCCCTGAATGATATCGCCGGCATCGAGCAAGAGCACATGTTCCGATTCTTTTCGAAGTGCTTTGATCAACGATGCCCTGCGCGCCGCGCCTCCCATGGAAGGGAATTTCGGATCATTCTCCGGAAAAGGATCTATGCGGCTATGCCAGTCGTTGGTATGCAGAATACTGATTTTCGTTTGCGTATTCCTTCCCTGCAGACCAAATCCATATATATTTCCCGCACCGATAGCCAAAGCACCTGCACCCAGCAAGCGCAGGACTTCACGGCGATTGTAATTTCGTAATTCTTCCATCCTTTGCTGGTTTTAATATATCTCCGGCTGCATTCACAGCAACAATAGCCTGTTCGATTCCATCGCGCACTTTGGGACCGGTCCAGAGCAGTTTCTGATATCCAATTGTATACGAATCGCCTCCGTTCACAAGATAATCAGAAGTTAGCAGGTAAATCAGCCCATCCGATTTTGGGGCAATGGATGTTCCGGACCACGATTGCAATTGATTGTTTTGATTGATTTCCATCCGCACTCCGGAAATTGGGGCACCGCCTCGTTTGGCAATTTGTTCGAGCAAACTCTTGAATTGCGAAGAATCCACGGCAATCAACTGAAGCCGATTTTCGAAGGGCATGATTTCGAGCACCATCGAACGAGTAATTGCTCCTTTGGGCCACTCGATGCGCAAGCCTCCCTGGTTCATAAACGCCACATCCACATGAAGCGAACTCATTTTTTTTCCCTCAACGCGCAACAAATCGCAAATGAGATTCCCGAGCGAACTTTCGGGCAACTCTTTCGTAGCCGGAGAACCCGAATAACAAAGCACCTGCTGCATGATTTCCTGAAGTGGCTTTCGATACGGTACAATCAAGGCTTCGGCAGCTTGATCATCTGTCAATTCCTTTCCCGAAATTTCGCTGGATTTTAAGGGCTCCACGCTGGCAAGTTGTTGTTGCCGGCACGAAATAAAGACCATCCACACCAACAGGTGAATAAATACTAGATGAATCTGTAGTCTTAATGTTTTGTTCATGCGATATTTGCCTCAGTTTTTCCCACCTACCTTCCGGGAGGCAAATTAACCATGTTTATCCACGAAACCAAGTTAAGGGTACGTTATGCCGAAACCGATCAGATGCGCTACGTATATTATGGTGTATACGCCACTTATTTTGAAGTGGGGCGGGTAGAAGCACTCCGAAGTCTCAACTGTTCGTATAAAAACCTCGAGGATTCAGGAATTTTGATGCCGGTTACGCACTTCGAAATAAAATACCGTAAACCTGCGTTTTACGACGAAGAATTGCTCATCCGAACATGCATTCCAGAATTGCCGATGTCCCGAATCCTTTTTACCTACGAAACGTTCAACACGCAGCGAGAGTCGTTAAATACGGCAAGCACAGAACTTGTTTTTGTTTCGGCACAAACAGGCAGACCTGTTCGTATGCCTGCGCTATTGGGCGACGTTTTGAAAAAGTACTTTTAACTTTGGCACAACATTTTATAAGCGGCAAATCAGCATGAATATAACAAGCATTTTCGTTTCCCTTGCCTTGGTTATGCCATTTTGCGCAAGCGCGCAAATTCGTCCCAAGAAACAACCTGTTATCGAGGAACAGCCAACCCCAACCGGCTTCAAATTGTACTACATCATTTCAGACTCGGGCGATACCATTCCAACCGTTACACTTGAACCACTCACCGTTTCAGAAGCCCGCGTATTTGCATCCAAACGAGAAGAACGAAAATGGAGCAGATTGAAGCGCGATGTGGCAAAAGTGTATCCGTATTCGAAACTGGCTGGGAACAAATTGAAGCAGTATAACGAACAACTTACGGGGAAATCAGAGAAAGACCAAAAGCGCATTCTTAAGCTGGCAGAGAACGACATTAAAGCCGAATTTGAAGACGATATTCGCGACATGACGTTGAATCAGGGTCGAATTTTAATCAAACTTATAGACCGCGAAACCGGAAATACGTCGTATGGCTTGGTTAAAGACCTGCGTGGATCATTCCAAGCGGTATTTTGGCAATCGGTAGCACGTATCTTCAGAACGAACCTTAAATCGGCTTACGATCCCAATGCCAATTCTGAAGATCGAATGATAGAGGATATTATTATTTCGATTGAAGATGGTACGTTTGTGAACTAACCATTTGAATCACATTCAAAAAGCTTAGCGTGTAATTTGCAACTTCTTGATTAACTCGCCTTCGGTAGTCGGAACTTTGATATAATAAACGCCCTTTGGCAAATGCTCCAATCTCACTTCGGTTGCATCAGTAAAGTTCGAAGAAGGCAATTGACTTACCAAAACACCCAGTGAATTGTGAATAGCAACGAATCCATTAATTTTTGCACCTTTAATCTGTAGGTTGAAAATGCCATCTGGCGCCGGATTCGGATAAACCACAAGCTCGGGCTCAGCTTCAATTCGAGTTACGGCGAGTTCTTCTTCGACCGGTGTCACCTCAACCTGTGCGGTATTGATTTCGTTTCCAAACCGATCGAAAATGCGCGCCTGCATGTTTACCGGTTGGTTCGGATTTACTTCGTACACGCCTGAAATATTGTCGACAGTAATTATTTGCACATCAAGCTCACCCACAACAAAAGCAGTATTTCCTGCATGCGGGATATTCACAACAGGCGTGCTTTCATCAAGCGGAATAGCCTGTCCATTATCGCGAATGATGATGTCGACGTCTATTTTGCCATCTGTACGAACGTTGGTTGAACTAGGTTCTTCGACTTGAAGTTTATCGTTGCCCAGGAACACCAGTTGAGTACCCTGCGGCACCTCCACCTCGAGTTTCATAAAATGTACCCCGGTTTGATTTGTAGAATTCTGAAGGTTTACCCTCAATTCGAAACGCTGAATATCTTCAATTCCGCCTGCTATAATGGTAAACGTGTTGAAGATGAAACCAAGGAGTAAAACAAGCAATGCAGGTGTGTAGAACGGCTTTCTCATAATCTTGGGTTTTAAGGTTTCGATAAAGTTATTTATTGAATTCAGGAAATTTTAGAAACATGATTTTCAATTTATCGGAAAAAACCACACGATTATTTTAGCCGAAATCACAAAACATCAAATCTTATCATCTCATTTTCATTGCCTTAAACAAATTATTTGGGGGATGCTTTATCTTAAGAAAACACATATGCACCATTTTTTCAGCTCTCAACTTTTACCTTAATTTTGTTAAAACAATGTTAAACGGAAAACTCATCCAACTGCTGCAGACGCTTTCAAAAAAAGAGTTGAAAGACTTCCGAAGTTTTGTTGCCACAGATTACCACAATCCGAACCGGCATCTTGAGAAGTTCATCGGTCTGCTTGCGAAATACGAAGACGATTTTTCGAATCCGAAACTCGAGAAGGAGGTTTTCTTTAAAAAGCATTATCCCGGCGAGAAGTTCGACGAACAAAAAATACGCTACCTGCAAAGCGATTTAACTAAGTTGCTCGAAGAATTCATCAGCTATACCGAATTTCGAAAAGATCGTTTTCAGCAGCAGTTGTATCTCACGCAATCGATGCAAAGGCGAAACGCTACCAAGTACTTTTTACAGGAATTGGAGGAGCTCGATAAACTCAACGAAACAGCTTCCTTTCGCGATAGCGATTATTACCTCAAACTTCATAAAATTAGCGAAATACGCTACGAATACAGTTCCGAAAACCGAAACCGGGCATTCGACAACTCGCTGCAGGAACTCATCGACAACCTCGAGATTACCTATCTGGCCCGGGGTTTTCGCTATTACTGCGAGATGATTAACCGCCGCAATATTCTGTCGGTAACGTATAACCTCAGCTTTTTCGACGAACTGGTGCAGTACCTGCGCAAAGGAACGTTCGACGATATCCCGGCTATTTACATTTACCGTCTTATTCATTGCACCCTAACCGAGCCCGATGACATCCAGCATTACACGAATTTGCTTGAAGCGCTGAAAAAACATGAGCACCTGTTTAGCCGCAATGAAGCGCGTGGTATGTATGTGTTTGCGCAGAATTTCTGCATTCGCCGCATCAACTCGGGCGATAAGGATGCGTTGGGGATGATCTTTGCGCTGTACCAGGAAATGGTCGACAAGCACCTGATTTTTGAAGGTAATTTTGTGTCGCAACCCGATTTTAAAAACATTGTTACCACCGGTTTGCGTTTGGGCGAAGACGAATGGGTGGGCAATTTTATTGAAGAATTCTATCCGAAACTCAATCCACAATTTGCCAAAAATGCCTATACGTATTCGATGGCCTGGGTGCATTTTGCGCGTAAGGAACACGATAAGGCGCTTCGCATGCTGTTAAAAGTGGAGTTCAACGACGTGTATTATCACCTCGATTCGAAATCGCTGCTCATGAAAGTGTATTTCGAGCTCGACGAGTATGATGCCTTTGCTTCGCTGGTGGATGCATTTAAGATATACCTGCGCCGCAACCAAACGATTTCGGAGATCCAGAAGAAAACCTACCACAATTTTATTTTGCTCATCAATAAACTGATGAAATTCAAGCTCAACCGCAGTGCGCCGAATGCCGCATTTATGGAAGAACTGGAGCAATTGCGTCCGGCCGCCGATATCCCCTGGCTTCGGAACCGAGCCGAGGGCTTGGTGCAAAAATTCGGAAAAGCGAAAAAGTAAAGCTAGGATTGATGTATTTTCGGCCGGATGAAATTCCTCACGCTGCTCTCCTTTATTCTGATTTCGGTTCAGCATAACGCACAAAACCTCATTCCCAATGCAGGATTTGAAAACGTTCGTACACCGAAGAAATCGAAATATCCGGGCAGCATCGAAAAAGCGTATCCCTGGTTTAGTCCGGGTAACGGAAGCCCCGATTTGATTCAAAACAATGCCGGAACCTATGGCAAACAAAACGCTGCAGACGGGCGCAATTATGCGGGAATTATTTTATACGACCACGAAAATCCGAACTTCCGCGAGTACCTTGGGGTGAAGCTGAATAAGAAATTAAAACCCGGTGTGGAATACTGCGTGCAGTTTAAGGTTTCTGCCGCCGACGAAACCTGGGCCTTCACCGATGAGTTGGGTGTTTACATTGGTGCCGACAGTATCGCCACGCAAAACTGGGCGCCGATACAGGCAATTCCACAGTTTAAAACGCGCAAGTACCTCACCATCTCCGATACGGCTGGCTGGAAGCACCTTGAGTTTACGTATGTAGCCAGCGGCGATGAACAGTACATGTATGTCGGGAATTTCAGATCGGATGCATCAACGCTAATTCAAATGGCCAACCGCGGTGCATGGAGTAAAACGGTGTATATCTACCTCGATGCGTTTGAGTTGCAATCGTGCGTGCCTGAAGATCCGGTGAGTGAACCAGCGCCTTTGCGTGTATTGAAGGAAACCGAAGAACCGCGCGCGCCGGTAATTCCCACGATGCTTTCGCCCAACGGCGATGGGTTTAACGATGTATTTGTGATTGCCAACCTGAAGCGTTACAGTACCTTGGTGGTGTACAGCAAGAAGGGCGAGCAGGTGTATCAAACCGGCAATTACGCCAACGATTTTGATGGCAAGGATTTACCCGACGGAAAATACTCGTTCGAATTAAAAACACCCGAGGGGAATGTAATTTATGGGAGTTTTGATTTGATGAGGAGTGGGAAGAGGAAGTGATATTTATCTTGGCTACTCTTGTCCTGAAACAATTACTGGAATAAGTTCTGCACAGGATGCTTTTGGATGAGCTGTAAATTAAGGCTCAATTATATTACCAGAAACAATATCACTTAAACTGCTGCCATTATTAGCAAGGAAATTTAAGTTACAGAATTCAATTTTTAAGTTCCCATCATTATTTGTTACATAAACGTCTTGGTTTTCAACACATCCCCAAAACGTGCTGTTTTTAGTAATACCTATAAAAACTTTATTATAATCACCGTCTGCATTATCCATGCTATAATTATCGGTCGTTTTGTAAATACCTGTTTTGATATTTTGTGTATTCCAACTCGGGTGAAAATAAATTACGCATGTACCCGCTATACCATTTGCCGTTAGGGTTTTTTGGTTAGTAACGGCGTCTAATGTTTCAAATACATTAATGTATTCGTTCGTTCCTTGATTATTAAACGACATAGTATTTAAATCTATGCTGCAATCTGGATTGCCTTGTTTTAATAACACATCCACAAAAACTTCATCAAAAACCTCACAAGCATCATCTTCTAAGGTATACAGGTGTAATTTGTAGGTTCCTCGGTGTCTCATCCCTACTTCTTCAATGGCATCATCCGTAAAATCTAGGTACACTTCCTCCACTTCAAAAAGGGCTTGGTACTGCTTGGTCAATGCATTTT
>CANMGM010000016.1 GCA_947497195.1 Bacteroidota bacterium | reverse complement strand
GTTGTTTTCTCGTCTGACGAATTAGAGAATCTACGCAATTACCTCATTGGTGGTGGCTTTCTGCACATCGACGACAATTATGGGATGGATCCGTTTATTCGTCCGCAATTGAAACGCCTGTTTCCAGAACTTGAGTTGATCGAATTGCCCCCTAGCCACCCGATTTTTCATCAGACCTTCGATTTTCCGGCCGGCATCCCCAAAATCCACGAACACGAAGGCAAGCCGCCACAGGCTTTGGGATTTATCTACAAAGGACGCTTGGTATTGCTGTATACCCACGAATGCGATTTGGGCGATGGATGGGAAGACATGCCTGTTCATAAAGACTCTGAAGCAACACGGCAAAAAGCATTGAAGATGGGTGCTAACATGTTGCAGTATGTATTGATGGGCAACGATCCGGTTAGACTTGGTAACTAGTTGTATTTCAGTTATATATTCCCTTATAAACCTTCTTGTGTTGATAAGTGCTTGTTGAGTAAAGTATTCATGGTCATACGATTTTGCAGTTTTGTTAAAACTAAAATCAAAACAATCATGAAAAAATCTCTGATTTTTGCAGGCCTGCTTGGTGTTTCAGCCATTTCACAGGCACAGTTACAATCTAAAAAAGGCGAAGCCTATCTTCCCGAGGCAGGCGATTGGTCAATTGGTGTTGACGCCACGCCGTTTTTAAATTATGTCGGAAATTTCTTGAGCAGCGCAGGTAATAATGCTCCCACGCAAGATTTCCTCAATGCCAATCAAACCATTATTGGAAAATATTTCGTTGAAGAAAATAAGGCGTATCGCGGTATTCTGCGTATCGGAATTAATTCAACAAATGAAACCAATCAAATTGGTAAATTTGGAGCAGCAGCAGCTACATATCCCGCTTTACCTGAGTTGGTTGAAGACAAGTACACTGAAAAAAGTTCTTTTATTGGTTTAGGTGGAGGAATTGAATTCCGTCGCGGTAAAACACGCCTTCAAGGATATTACGGTGGCGATGTGATGCTCAGCTTTAGCAGTTCATCGCGTAGTTTCGAATATGGTAATGCCTTAAATGACTCAACAACTGTTGAAGCATTAACTTCCGATTTTGGATATGAAGGCACATTAAATATCGTAAGCGACACTTATGGCAATACAGCCAGAGTTAATAGTCAGAAAGATGGAAGTATGTTCGCACTTACCCTTCGTGGGTTTGCTGGCGTGGAGTATTTCGTTTTACCAAAACTTTCAATTGCAGGCGAATTTGGTTGGGGTGTAACCATTGCCAACATGGGGGCTGGTTCAACCGAATTGGAATCTGTAGGGTTCAACGGAACTGATTCGGTAGTGGGAACTCAAACAATTGAAACAACCAAATCAGGTCGTTTTGGTATCGATACAGACCGCAACCTTACCGGTTCTGCAACCGGGGCTTTGCGTCTGAACTTCCATTTCTAAGGATATTCCAATTTTATGTAACGCCTCCAATTCGTATGAGTTGGAGGCGTTTTTAGTTTTGTTCAAGGGCTTATTCTACAAGTATTCTAATCGTTTTTCTGCCTTTCTTCACCTCGTAAGTCAAAAAATACATGCCTCTTTCGAGTTGCGAAAAACAATGCGCAGAATTAAAGTTTACATAAAACTGTCGCCCTTCAAGTGTATGAATTACAGCATCACTTGATATCGCATCGTTTGGCTTGTAGTTGGTGTGTTTACTAAGGCCCATAACCAAGTTTTTCGTACCAGTCGATTCTATTTCGGCCGGAAGACCGGTAGTTAAACAATCGAGGCGGTCAATTCTTTTCATAATCTCATTTCCCATTGCTGTTGGCACTAATCCGTTTATCCCCGGCGGTTCATCGCCCATACGAACCACAATGAGATTTTGTGATGGCACAATGAGCAATAACTGCGAGTTTTTTCCAACGGCTGCAATTAAATCTGCAGGAGCGTCGGGCAGTAGGTAGCCCGGAAATACAATTTCGGTTTCGGGGTAGCGGAACGACTCTTTTCCGTTGAGCCACCAAAGGTATCCATAGGCAAGATTCAGATCTTGCGAAGTATTTACCATCGCATCAAAGTAATTACTGTCGTGCATAATGGTATCACTCGCCCAAATGCCGCGATTTATTACCAACAAGCCAAAGCGTGCGAAACTGCGCGCCGTACTTATATTTACATTGTTATCGCCAATCGGGAAAAAGCTACCGTTCATTCCAATTTGACTGCGCAACCGCGATATATAAAATTGGTTGAGCGTTTGTCCGGTAGCCCCTGCAATTACCGCATCGAGTTTAGTGTATGGTGCATTATGGTAATACCATCGTGTTCCGGGCTCTGCCAGATAGGTAAGGCATTGAGGTTGGGTGCAATCCAGATCGGGAATATCGGTATCCAGTCCGGTGGTCATGCACAATTGATTTTTAACAGTGATAGCGCTTTCCTGATCAGGCGTACAACTTGTCCAACCTTCACCCTGGTACAGCGAAGATGCCGAATCGATGTTTAACAAACCTTCCTCCTGCGCCAGTCCGACGAGAAATGCCGTGAGCGATTTGCCTGCCGACGCCCAATACCAGAAGCTATCGCGTTCAAATGTTCCGTAATATTCTTCCAACACAATCTTTCCGTTCTTCAAAACAAGAAAAGCCTTGCTGTTGTTTGCGCCCACGTAATCTACCAGACTGCTAACCGAGTCGGGACACCAGTTTAAACTTGATGGGGAAAGCGTGTCCCACGAATTGCCCGTTAGGGGAGGGAAGTAGATGTTTTGACTGAATGAAAGCTTATAAATTAAGATGATGATGATTGTTTTAACTATCCTTTTCATGAATGCAAGTTTTTAGTTAGCGGCCGACAATTTAAAACGATTGGGGTTTAATTATGGATAAAATTAATTGAATGGACTCGGATGGTCACCACATAACTCCATGATCGAAAAATAAGATATTTACGTCAACAGCTTTTCAATGAAATAAACAAACTTCTCGCGTTGTATTTCGCTGACCATTACATGCCTTTATTTGTACTTTTGCCTCCCCTGGAAATTTAATCGTGTTCCCGAAATGAAATCGAATCGAATTCTGCTATTGGCTGTTCTCGTAATGGGTTTGCTCCTGAGCTATTTCATTTTTACCCGCGATAACCGAACCATCAAAGGCGAATTGCGCGATTTTGCCATCGAAGATACTTCGGCTGTTGACCGAATTTTTCTGGCCGATAAGCAAGGACACCAGTCTTTACTCGAAAGGCAGCCTTCGGGCGAATGGTTGGTAGGCGAGTACCGTGCACGTCCACAGGCGGTGCGCGATTTGTTGTTTACGCTGCACAAAATGGTTGTCAAGGCTCCTGTTGCCAAGTCGATGCAGCCAAAGGTGCTGAAAGACTTGTCTGGAATTGGACAGCGAAAGATTGAAATCTATTCCCGCGGCGAATTACTGAAAACCATCTTTGTGGGCATCGAAACCATGGATAAACTCGGAACATACATGCTTATAGAGGGCTCGTCGGTTCCGTTTGAAGTCCATATTCCCGGGCACAGAGGCTTCCTGCAAACCCGCTTTATCGTTGATCCGCGCTTGTGGCGCGATCCGGTTTTATTTCGAACCGATTACCGCGATATCCGTTCTGTTGATGTGCACTACGCTGCCGAGCCTCAATCCGACTTCACGCTCCGCTACGATGGCCGTGTTCCAGTTCTGCTCTCGGGTACTAAAATTTTGGATGCCGATTCGCTCTTGCTTTATCAATACATGAATCAATTCCGAAATGTGGTGTATGAATACGTCGTTACCGAGTCCTTTCCACAGGCCAAGAAGGATTCAATTTTACAGTCTAAACCCTTTGTTAAGGTTACTCTAACCGATAAATCCGGAAAGCGAACAAGCGTTGACGGGTACTACAGAGCATCAACAGCGCAGTACATTGATGTTAAAGGTAATCAAATGCCCTATGATCCCGACCGACTGTATGCCCTCTTAAACAACAAAGACTTTTTACTGGTTCAGTATTTTCAATTCGATAAGGTGATGGTTAAACCATACATGTTCTTAAAACGCTAAAAATTAAAGAATTAATAATTCTCAACTTTGGCGTTTCGAAATACCTCTATCGCTTATCTTTAGCCCCCTAAAAGTGTAGTAATGAAGTTTATCATCTCCAGCGGAGCGCTGCTCAAACAATTGCAAAATATTTCAGGTGTGCTTACCACCAACAACTCGCTTCCCATTCTCGAAGATTTTTTATTCGAAATTGTAGAAGGTGAGCTAATCATTTTGGCATCAGACCTTGATAATACCATAATCACGCGAATAAAAGCCGAAGCTCAGGAGCCCGGCAAAGTGGCTATCCCGGCGAAAATGCTGATTGATTCGCTCAAGAGCTTTCCGGAACAACCACTTACGTTTATAATCAACCCTGATACATTTGGAATCGAGATTGCTTCAGGGTATGGTAAATATAAACTGCACGGCCACGATCCCGAAGAATTTCCTAAAATATCTTCCATCGAAGACGGCACTACGTTCGAGATGGATGCATCGGTTTTATACAGTGGTATTAACAAAACTATTTTTGCTACAGGCAACGATGATCTTCGTCCCGTAATGTCGGGTGTGCTCATGCAGGTGGGAGAAGATAATTTAACCATGGTAGCAACCGACTCGCATCGTTTGGTTCGATACCGCCGCAACGATGTGAAATGCGATTCGGAGGCTTCATTTATCATTCCCAAGAAACCTCTCAATCTTTTGAAAAATCTATTGGGTTATGTTGATGGCAATGTTGGAATTAGCTTCAACGCACGCAATGCAAGTTTCTCATTCGGACAGATTCGACTCATTTGTCGGTTGATCGAAGGGCGTTATCCGAACTACGATGCGGTTATTCCAAAAGAAAATCCGTTTCAACTCATCATGACGCGCCAAGATCTTGTAAGTTCAATTCGTCGCGTTGCAATTTTCTCAAGCAAAAGCTCTAGTCAGGTTAAGGTTGCGATTCAGGGTTCCGAACTTACCCTGTCGGCCGAGGATCCCGATTACGCAAATTCTGCAAACGAACGACTTACATGCCAGTACAACGGTGAGGATATGGAAATTTCGTTTAATGCGAAATTCATCAGTGAAATGCTCAGCAATCTCGATTCGGAACGCATAACACTAAATCTAAGTGCACCAAACCGTGCAGGCATTCTGTTGCCAGATTCAGATGTTCAAGATAAGGAAGAAGATTTACTCATGCTCGTGATGCCGGTGATGTCTAATTACTAAACTTTACGCATCATGAATTCGCACGAAATCGATTACAGAATTATTGGTTCTGAGATGCAATGCATCGAAATTGAACTTGACCCCCAGGAAGCAGTGGTTGCAGAAGCAGGCTCGCTTATGATGATGGATTCGGGCATTAAAATGGAAACCATTTTTGGCGACGGTCGCGGGCAGCAGCAAGGTTTTTTCGGGAAACTGCTAAGCGCCGGTAAACGCGTCCTTACAGGCGAAAGTCTATTTATGACAGCCTACACAAACGTTGGGTCCGGAAAGCAACATGTACATTTTGCAGCGCCCTATCCCGGCAAAATTATTCCACTCAACCTTACGCAGTATCAGGGTAAAATAATTTGTCAGAAAGACTCTTTTCTCTGTGCCGCCAAAGGTGTAGCCATTGGAATAGAATTCCAGAAGCGGCTTGGCACCGGATTATTTGGTGGTGAAGGTTTCATCATGCAAAAGCTTGAAGGCGATGGTTGGGCCTTTGTGCATTCGTGCGGCACCATCATCGAAAGAGATTTACAGCCAGGCGAGGTTTTGCGCATAGATACCGGTTGTATCGTTGCTTTTACCCAGAATGTAGATTACGATATTCAGTTTGTTGGAGGTATTAAAAACACGCTTTTTGGCGGTGAGGGTGTTTTCTTCGCTCAGCTAACCGGTCCGGGCAAAGTCTGGATTCAGTCGCTACCTTTTAGCCGGCTTGCCGGACGTGTTCTCATGTACTCGCGTGGCGGCAAGGAAGAAGGAAGTTTGCTTGGTGGGCTCGGCGGTCTGCTTGATGGCGATAACAGATAACTAAGCGGTGCATCTGCGTTTCCTTATACTATTGCTTGCGACATTTCACGCAATTGGTTTAGATGCTCAACTTCTCTGGAAGGTTATCAAAGGCAATGATGAAAAGCCTTCCTATCTGTTCGGAACGATACATATTGTTCCTGAAAAACAGTTTGTAGTCTGGCCTGCAGTTGATAGCGCTTTTCATGCTAGCAGTAAGTTGGTTATGGAAATGGATTTGGAGATGTCTGCCTCCGAAATGCTTCAGGCCGCAAAACAAATGTCGCTTCCCGAAAGTAAAACGCTTGAAGCCTATATCCCGAAAGAGAAATTTGAACGGATTCGCACCTATTGCATCGATTCGCTTGCGTGGAAAAAACGCAAGTTTAACCGTTACAGCCGCATGAAACCCTTCTTTTTTTCTTCGCTCGTTTTAAGTGCACAATTGGGAAAGGTTAAGGGCTATGAGCAATATTTTTCATCCCAGGCAAAAAGAAAGAAAATACCTGTTCTAGGACTAGAAACCTTGCAGCAACAGATGGAAGCCTTGGATGCAATTTCAATTGAGGAGCAGGCTGTAGCTTTAGACGAATCCATTTTTTCTGGCCGAGCTGAGTATGATAATATGCTGAAGGTTTATTTGAACCGTGATTTAGAAACCCTCGGCAAACAAATGGCGGAGAATGATGAAATGATTGATGGTTTCAGCGCTGAATTGCTTACAAAACGAAATAAAAACTGGGTGCCGCTGCTTCAAAAGTGGATGAGCGAAAATTCAATATTCGTAGCAGTTGGTGCCGGACATCTGCCCGGTGAAAATGGGTTGATTAGTTTGCTTAGAAAGGAAGGATATCGAGTGGAGCCGGTATATTAGACTTGCTTTTGGGAATATTTTTTTCTCGACATATACTTTCGACAATGCAATTAATCAACGCGGACTTTTCATCCAAGCTCGTAGTAATTTTAGCAATAAAATACCTCCCAGCGCGAATGAGCAAAGGCTTATCCCATTCAGATTCCAAATAAGCGGCGGAAATTGCGTTTTCATAGCATATATCCCGGTAAAAAGGAGAATTCCAAATCCCACTGTCATGCTTAATAGTTTACCCGTATCGCGTATTTGCTCGCGCAGGCGGTCGGTAGCCGGACTTTCGGTATGTAAAACAAGTCGGTCGTCGCGTAGTTTGCCTAGAATTTTACGCAGGTCGCCGGGGCCATGTTTGATGAGTTGTGCCGTATCGGCAAGCCACGAAATGAGTTCCTTGTTTTGAATGAGGTTGCGTGGGTCGAGTTGCTTGCGCAATAGCTTGAACGCATAGGGCTTAATGGCATCGAGCGAACGAAATTGCGGATCGAGGCTAATGCCGATGCCTTCGAGCAATGAAATCGTGCGGAACAACAGGTACAAATCAGGATTTAATTTCAGCCTGTGCTTGAAGGCAATGCGCCTACCCTTATCAAGTGCCTGGTTGAGATCGATGTCTTTCACGGCTGTACCGCCAAATTCGGCAATGAAATCGCTGAGTTCCCGTTCGAGTGTCTTACGATCTTCCACAGCACATCCCTGCAATATTTCGATGGTTTCGACAATGCGCTCCACATCATCGCGCCCCAGCGCAATAACAAACTCTACCAAGGCATTTCGGTCGGCCTGACTCAGTTGACCGGTCATTCCAAAATCCAGAATCCCGATGCGGTTTCCGGGTAGAACCAAGAGATTGCCCGGATGCGGATCGGCGTGAAAAAATCCCCACTCGAAAATCTGCTTGAAATACGCATCAAATCCTCGTTTTGCAATAAGACTTAAATCGTAACCATTGGCATTTAAGTTTTTTCGCTGGCTTATTTTAATGCCATCAATAAAGGTCATCGTTATAAACGATGGGCCGGAAAAGGAATGGAATACTTCCGGAATAACAACCGTTTCGTCTTTTTCGAATAAGCTACGTAAGCGCTTGATATTGTTTTGTTCGCGCTCAAAATCCAATTCTTCGAGAATGGTGCGCTCGAAGGCTTCGACCAAATCAACCGGCTGAAGTGAAGCCAGTTCGGGATGCCGCTGCATCAGTCGGGCGAGGTCTTTCATGATGGCCACATCGGCCCTGATGATTTGTTCAATGCCCGGCCGACGAACCTTTACGGCTACCCGCGTTCCGTCGTGAAGATTAGCATCGTAAACCTGAGCTATGGAAGCAGACGCTACAGGAGCTTCGCTGAAACTGCTAAACAATGCAGAGAGCGCCTTTTTGCTCTCGCTTTCGATGAGTGCTATGGCTTCTGTTGTTGGAAATGGCGGCACACGATCCTGCAAAAGCGCCAGCTCTTCGAGCAATTCGTCGGGCACAATGCCAGGGCGGTTGCTTAAAATCTGTCCAAATTTGATATACGTGGGCCCCAGTGTTTCGAGCAATTGCCTGAATTTTTTCCAACGCTGTATACGGGCTTCTTCGGAGTTTTGCCTGCGCAACCCTAGCCGTCTCAACCATGGGCTAGCTATGTATGCACCAAATCCAAACGTTATAATTACACCAGCTACCTCGCGGTAACGTTTCGATTTGGCAATCAAGCTTCGGTTTTTTGACGTTCAAGTGCTTCGACACGTGCCTTAAGGGCCTCAAATTCCTCGCGAGAGGGTATCCCGGATTTCTCGAGCAGGTCGCGGAACGATTCTTTCATGTTCTCCTTAAAATCTTTTCCAGCTTTCAGGGCTTCTTCACTAAATTCATCATAAATCTTCTTGCCTTCATCGCGCGTCATTTGTCCTTTATCTACCAATTCGGCCAAGGCCTTTTCCATCTTCTGACGGGCCAGTGAAAATGCACCAATCCCTTGATACATTATGTTTTTTAGCGTTTCTTCCATAGCATGCTTTGCTTGATTCGGTAAATAAACAGCAAATAATTCGACTTGTTTATGATTCGCGTCATAATCGACTTACGGCAAATCAGTACATTTGCCCCAAGCAGTTCGCCTTGTCGCGTTTCCGCAAGGAGATGAGGAAAGTCCGGGCAACATAGGGTACCCTGCTTCCTAACAGGAAGGCGCTTTTTCGGTAACGTAAGAGCGACAGCCAGTGCCACAGAAAATATACCGCCCTGCTTGCAGGGTAAGGGTGAAAACGCGGGGTAAGAGCCCACGACACATGCGGCAACGTATGTGCTGGTAAACCTCAGGGGTTGAAAGACCAAATAGGCAGCAGATGAGGCGACCCGTCTCTGACTTCGGTCGCTGCTGCGGGTAGGTTGCTTGAGGCCATCGGCGACGATGGTCCCAGAGAAATGACAAGGGGCGTGCTCTCGGGCGCGTTACAGAACCCGGCTTACAGGACTGCTTATTTTTTCTTCTTGATATTTCCAGGAATGATTCCAGTGGACGCCATTCCCAGTATCAAATACAAAAACGTTTTTTACGGCTGATATTAATTCAGGACAATAAATTTCAGGCTGCGCGTCGCAGTATCGTTTGCACAATTTAACCAGTATACGCCATTTTTCAATTGAAATACATTAACAAAAGAAAAATCTACAGAGCCGCATTAATTGTAATTTTGCGAAACCGAAATGTACACGAAATCGCAACCGTAAACACTTTGCTAATTCTTGAAAATATTGGGTTAATAGCTTTAGCGGATACTGCCAAAGAGGTATTAAATACATTCGCTTCCGATACCATTTTTTGTTTCTATGGCGAAATGGGAGCTGGTAAAACGACGTTCATCTCTGCCTTGGTTGACGCCTGCGGAAGTGCAGATGTTGTGCAATCGCCAACCTTTGGATTGGTGCACGAATACCGAACAAAAGAAGGTGAACGACTCCTGCATTTCGATTTGTATCGGCTAAAATCATTCGATGAAGCCTTTGAAAGTGGTATGTTTGATTTGCTTGTAAGCGGCGACCGCTGTTTTGTGGAATGGCCCGAACGACTGGAAGGAGCAATGCCCGAAGAATTTGTTTCGGTGAAAATCAGTCGCATGGGCGAACAAATTCGGATTGAAGCGGAGCGAAAGAGCAATTGATGTATCTTTAATGCAGAATCGCTACAATCATGATTTCAGAGAATAATCCGCTAACCAAACTGGCCTCCGCCGCTATGATGCCTCAGGAAGAAATGCTTGAGGTAGCCCGTAAAAATGCAGATCTTCATATTGGAATTCCAAAGGAAACATCGTTTCAGGAACGCCGTGTTTCGCTAGTACCGAATTCAGTTGCGGTATTGGTAAACAACGGTCATAACGTAATAGTAGAGACCGGCGCCGGGGTGCATTCCAATTACCAAGACAAAGATTATAGCGAAGCCGGAGCGCAGATTGCATACAATACCGACCAGGTTTACAAAGCCGATTTAGTGCTTAAAGTGGCACCGCCTACGTTCGACGAAATTGAGATGATGAAGCCGAAGCAGAACCTTATTTCGGCGCTTCAGCTTACCGTGCAGCAAAAGAATTTTTTCAATCACCTCATTTCGAAAAAAATTACCGGGCTGGCATTCGATTACATCAAAGATCGTTCGGGAATTTATCCTGTTGTTCGGGCCATGAGCGAGATTGCCGGCAACACATCGATTCTAATTGCATCCGAATACATGAGCACCACCAATGGAGGCAGAGGCATGATGCTTGGCGGAATTTCGGGTGTGCCACCTACCGAAGTGGTTATTATCGGTTCAGGTACCGTTGGCGAATTTGCCGCACGCGCTGCCGTTGGCTTAGGAGCTACCGTTAAAATTTTTGATAATAGTTTGTACCGACTCCGCAGGCTGCAAAACGATTTGGGCATGCGTTTG
Organism: Bacteroidota bacterium; assembly: GCA_947497195.1. Lineage (GTDB taxonomy): Bacteria > Bacteroidota > Bacteroidia > M30B66 > M30B66 > CAMCXT01. The sequence continues at coordinate 6,039 of CANMGM010000016.1, read as the reverse complement.
TTTACATCGATTATAGAACCTGTTGAACTCGAAAAAGCGCTTCAAACGGCTGATGTGGTTATCGGAGCCCTACGCGCGAAAGAAGGCCGAACGCCTGTGGTGGTAAGCGAAGATATGGTGAGCAACATGCAATATGGTTCGGTAATCGTTGATATTTCAATTGATCAGGGCGGATGTTTCGAAACATCGCAGGTAACCAACCATGCGCATCCGGTATTTAAAAAATATGGCGTTACGCATTATTGCGTCCCCAATGTGGCCTCGCGCGTTGCGCAAACGGCATCCATTGCATTGAGCAATATTTTTACACCCATTTTGCTTGAAATGGGAGAGAAAGGCGGTTTCGAAAATTACTTGCGCCTCGATACCGGTGTGCGAAATGGTGTGTATTTATACAACGGAATTTTAACGCATCAGTATATAGGCGAAACGTACAATATTCCCTATAAAGATCTGGACTTGCTTTTTGCGGCAAATACGTTTTAGTAGACATCTTTTATTTAGGTTCCAAATTGTGGCTATCAAACTAAATGAATCGACAAAATCTACTTTATTACCTCAGCAACCAGCACAATGTTTTAGTTAAGTTTTTACTTTTCGTATTTACGGCTTTCGTCATTGTGTCCATGCTGCCTGAAGAAGCCCGGTTTCAAAAATCATTTGAATTGGGAAGGGTATGGCGCCACGATACATTTTATGCTCCATTTACGTTTGCCATTCAAAAGTCGGATGCTGAATTAACGAAAGATGCCAATGAGTTAAAGCAAAATACCCGGAAGTACTTTCGGTTCGACAACGAACTGGCTGCCGAAAGAATTCGCAATCTGCCTACAGAGGTCGATACCTTCAGGCTGCGATACAAGGAGGCCGCAAAGGCTGGTATGCTAAGCCGGCTCGACTCGAGTTTGATTACACATATTTCGCGCTGGTATAAACAGGGTATACTGAATAATAAGCTAAGTCAGAATTTCTCAGAAAATGAGATTGTAGAGCGATCTTCAGAAGGCGTAACACTAAAAAAGGATGATGCTTATGTGCATAAGGAAATGGTAATGGATTCTATTGCCTATTTCATTTATGGTAGCAACACCTGGTTCGACAAAGAACTCGAGTCGTCTTTTTTAACGGCAATCATTCCAAATGTGCAATTCGACGAACAATACACCGAGTATATGTTGAAAGACGCGCTTGAAAATATATCGAAAACACGCGGCTTGGTTAATACAGGCGATTTAATTATTCGCAATGGTGAAATTGTTGATGCTAAAAAATTTCAAATTCTTTTTTCATTAAAAAACGAATACGAAAGACAACTCGGAGTTTCAATTTATTCTCATTTCTGGTTGGCTGTAGGGCAAGTTATTCTTGTAGTATTGATTCTGATATTGCTCTATTTGTTTATCATATTTCTGCGTCCTGAAATCTTTGAAGATTCAATTAAATTGACATTGATTTCGCTACTTATTATTGTTTTATTGGGCGCTACTTCATTTATTCATAACTCAAAGTTGGCAAATGTTTATACAATTCCATTTTGTGTTTTACCAATAATCATTCGTTCCTTTTTTGATACACGATTGGCTTTGTTTACGCATCTGCTAACAACAATGCTTGTTTCGTTGATTGTTCCGAATTCGTTTGAGTTTCTGTTTATTGAAATTCTTGGCGGAATAAGTGTTGTTTTTACTGCATTGAATCTTCGTCAGCGCTCACGATTGTTCTTGATGATATCGACGCTTGCAATTGTTTATTGTTCGGCCTTTTTAGGGTTACATCTTGTTGGAGGGGGAGATCTAAACACAATCGATGTAAATACCTTGCTGGCACTTGCAACAAGTGCGATGCTTACCTTATTTGCATTTCCGTTGATTTACCTAATTGAACGTATTTTTGGATATACTTCCGATATTTCTTTGTTGGAACTTTCGGATACCAATAGTCATTTGTTGCGCGAAATGGCACTGAAAGCACCCGGAACGTTTCAGCATTCCCTGCAGGTAGCAAATCTTGCAGAGTCTGCCATTGGCGTTATTGGTGGAAATATGCTTTTAGCGCGAACAGGTGCCTTGTACCACGATATCGGCAAAATTGAATTTGCGCGTTACTTTATCGAAAATCAGCTAACCGGTGTAAATCCTCATAACGAGTTGGATTTTGATGAGAGCGCTCAGTTGATTATTTCGCATGTGCAGCGCGGAATTCAGTTGGCAAGGAAGAACAAACTTCCCGACCGAATAATTGACTTTATTCGCACACACCATGGCACCAGTACAGTGCATCATTTTTATAAATCTTTTCTGAAGAATTACCCCGAAGAAGAAGTTGATGAAGGCGCATTTAGGTATCCCGGACCTATCCCATACAGCAAAGAAACAGCGGTTGTTATGATGGCAGATGCAGTCGAAGCCCGTTCTCGGAGTTTCAATGCATTAACAAAAGAACAAATCGTTTTATTGGTCGATGATTCGATTCAACGACAACTCGACGACAATCAATTTGTCAATGCCGACATTACGCTAAGAGACATTAGCAAAATCAAAAAGGTATTCAAGAAAATTCTGATAGATTTTCACCATGTCAGAATTATAGAAGGGTAAATTTCGGCACAATATTCATGTGCGCAGTATCAGCAGATACGTCTTTTTTAGGATGTTATCTTTGCTCTAACCTATGACGAAGTTCCTGATTTATTGCTTCAAGAAAATCTTCCGTATGCAGGTATTGGCTTTCACTGATTTTATCGCCATAAATGCAAACCGCTAAATCCTTGGTCATTCGACCGCTCTCTACAACATCAACACAAACTTTTTCAAGTGTGTTGCAGAATGATATAAGCTCCTGATTTCCATCTAATCTGCCGCGATGCTCAAGGCCCCGAGTCCACGCAAATATAGAAGCTATGGGGTTTGTAGATGTTTTCTTGCCTTGCTGATGCATGCGGTAGTGGCGTGTTACGGTACCATGTGCGGCTTCGGCTTCCATCGTTTTCCCGTCGGGTGTAATAAGTACTGATGTCATCAATCCCAATGAACCAAAGCCCTGTGCCACAGTATCGCTCTGTACATCGCCATCGTAATTCTTGCAAGCCCACACAAAATTCCCATTCCATTTTAAGGCAGAAGCAACCATATCATCAATGAGACGATGCTCGTATGTAATTCCCATACCATCCATTTTGGCTTTATATTCCGTCTCATAGATTTCCTGAAAGATATCCTTAAAGCGTCCGTCGTACTTTTTCAGGATGGTGTTTTTGGTGCTCAGGTAAAGCGGCCATCTTTTACTAATTGCCTGATTAAAGCAGGCGTGTGCAAAGCCGCGTATTGATTCTTCGGTATTGTACATGGCAAGCGCTACGCCATCGCCTTTGAAATTGTATACCTCGTGCTCGATTACCTGCCCATCTTCTCCCTCGAATTTAATCGTCAATTTTCCTTTCCCTTTTGTGATAAAATCGGTCGCACGGTATTGATCACCAAATGCATGTCGTCCAATGCAAATTGGGGCGGTCCAGTTAGGAACCAAACGCGGCACATTTTTGCAAACGATCGGTTCGCGAAAAACGGTTCCATCAAGAATATTGCGTATCGTGCCATTCGGGCTTTTCCACATCTGCTTCAATCCAAATTCTTTAACACGCGCTTCGTCGGGCGTTATGGTGGCGCATTTTATCCCAACGTTATACAGCTTTATGGCCTCTGCAGCTTCAACGGTTACCATGTCGTTTGTTGCATCGCGATGCTCCATTCCCAAATCGAAATATTTAATATCCAAATCGAGGTAGGGAAGTATGAGCTTTTCTTTTATAAACGACCAGATGATGCGGGTCATTTCGTCTCCGTCTAATTCAACAACCGGATTCGCAACGTTGATTTTATTCATGGTGTAGTGAATGGATTTTACAAACGAGGGCAAAGGACGAAAACTGATGCGAATTGAACAAACTTTTCGACATATTTATTAATTATTAGCATTAATAAAATTTATGAAGTTTTTGTTGTGGTATGTGTGTAAGATTTTCACTGAAGTCTTTTGAAAAACTGAAACCGTATTTTCCACTTCGCGAATAAGGGTTAACATTTTAAAAATAACCAGATGGTATATTGGTACACTAGATTTATGGATGTGTTGTTCATCCGTTCTGCCAAACATGCAATCGCAGAAGATAATTTATCAGACCGCCAACGGTTTAATCTATTCCGAACCCTTTCATTAACCACCTTTTTAATTTCATTGGCCATCACCTTCCAGGTTGTAACGTTCGATTATACAACGGGCGGATTTGGTATTGTCTTATGCTGCCTTACTGCAACGCTGGCAGTTAATTACTTTCTGTTAAATGCGCATAAAAACTACAATGTAGCATACCGTATTTCGCTCTTTAGCAGTTTTGCGGTTTTACATTTTGTAACATACTATTCGGGAGGCATCCGAAATTCGGGCATCATGTATACCGGCGGATTGATTCTGGCCAGCTTTATGCTCTTGGGGAACAAAGAGGGTAAACTTATCTCCGGATTGAGTATCGCCAACCTTATTTTCTTCTTCATCTTCTCAACTACTTTTGGGCGCGATGTAAGAAATATTGTGGATTCGGATCAAACGGGATTCATGCTAAATCTTGATTACTTTGTTACCTATTCAACAGCAACGCTTCTGATTTACAGTTTATCGAACAACCTGCTGAGTTCTAAAAACATCGTAATCAGCAAGGTAATGGAATCGAAAATAGAACTCGAAAAGAAAAATGAGGAATTGAAGAAATTGTCGCTGGTGGCTTCTAAATCAGACAATGCAATTATAATCACAGGGGCCGGAGGTAAAATCGAGTGGGTCAATGACGGCTTCGTTAAAACAACCGGATTTATGATTGATGAAGTAAGCGACAGGCAACCATCGGAGGTATTGAGACATGCCCAGAGCTCGGAACTGGATTACACTGAATTAATGGATAAACTGAATTTGAAACACAGTTATTCGGGCGAAATTCAGTTTTACCACAAAAACGGACAAACCATCTGGCTTCAGCTCAACGTAACCCCAGTAGCCGATGAGTTAGACCATACCGAGCGGATTGTATACGTTTGTTCCGATATTACCGATAAAAAGCACCAGGAGGCAAAACTTGCTGAATACTACCGCTATCTTGAAAAGGCGAATAAAGAGCTAGATAAATTCGCCTATGTCGTTTCGCACGACCTCAAGGCTCCTTTAAGAGCAATCGCCAATTTATCGGCTTGGATTGAAGAAGACATACAGGATAATTTGAATTCGGATACACGCGAGCACTTTAATATGTTGAAGGGCAGGGTTAACAGGATGGAAGGGTTGATCAATGGAATACTTGATTACTCGCGTGCAGACCGAATCAAAAGTCCAAATTCTACTGTCGATACAGCAGAAATCATCCATGAGGTAATTGATTTACTCTCGGTGAATAATGATAAATCTGTTGATGTGTGCGACACCATGCCCACCATTCAGACAGAGCGAATGAAGTTTCAGCAGGTAGTTTCGAATTTGGTGAGTAATGCGTTTAAGCACAACGAGAAGGAAAAACCTGAACTCAAAATACGCTATCGGGAATGTCAAGAGTTTCATGTTTTCTCCTTTCAAGACAATGGACCGGGCATAGAGTCGCAATACTTTGAAAAGATATTTGTCATTTTCCAAACATTAAAGGCCAGAGACACTTTTGAAAGTACGGGCGTTGGCTTGGCTATTGTGAAAAAAATTATGGATGAAATCGGTGGTAAAATACTTGTGGAATCAACACCGGGCGAATTTTGTCGTTTCGATGTTTACTGGCCCAAAGAGACGACCGAGCGGTATAAACCATTTCAGATTAGTCTGCAACAAGGCGTTAATTATACCAATGTGCAACAGAATCTCCAACAAAAAAATATTGCATGATTCCTGAAAACGAAAATCCATCCTTACGCGCTCTTCTTCATGCAAAAAAGCAAAACGAGGGTATTGAGGAAACCGAGCTCCAAAAAGTAGAGCTAATTTCAAAATATCTTTCAGATTTACAGGTGG
>CANMGM010000015.1 GCA_947497195.1 Bacteroidota bacterium | reverse complement strand
TACGGCCTTAAAGCCTGGACCTATTTATTCGGCGATAAAACATGGGTTCGACATGCTTACAATCTCCTGTTTTTAACCTGTACGGTGATGGGATGCACGCTGAGTTTAAAAGCGGTGACCGATTTGGGCGATTTAATGATTCTGGCCATGGCACTGCCGAATATGTTGGCGCTTTACATTTTGCATTCGGAGGTGAAGGTAGATTTGAAGCAGTATCTAAAGGAAATAAAGTAGTATCCTCAAAAACGAAAATTAGGTTTAGCATAAAAAAAAGCCGCATTTCGAAACAGAAAATGCGGCTTTTGTAGTTTAACTGCCGAACTTAAATGCCCAATCCATAATATGCGCGTGTTCCGTTCGGATAAATGCCTTCAATGAGCATCCCGCGGCGTTCTGATTTAAGCGCGTTGGTAATGTCTTCAAGGTTTGCAACGGGTTTGTCGCCGATATGCGTAATGATAAATCCTTCGCGAATACCAATTCGGCGCAATTTTCCGTCTTTGATTTTAGAAACCTTCACGCCGTTCTCGAGGCGCAGTGATGAACGTTCTTTTTCGCTCAGCTGTTCGAACTCAGCGCCAAGTTCGTTGGCTACCGATTCTGAATAGCGGATAAGTCGTGTATCGCCATTCTTGTTTTTAAGTGTTACGGGAATTACTTTCTCTTTCCCGTCGCGGCTGATGGTGATATCTACTTTATCGCCCGGGCGGTAACGGCCAATTTGTTCCTGCAATTCGGGCAGATTATTCACCGAATTTTCTTGTACTTTAAGTATAACATCGCCCGGTTGGATGCCCGATTCTTCGGCAGCTCCTCCCGCATTTAAGCCCGAAACGTATACGCCCTGAATGTTCGAGATGCCTTTTTTATTCGCCAGTTTGGCATCCAAATCTTCGAGTACAACACCAATAAATGCACGCTGTACATCGCCATATTCGAGTAAATCGGCAACCACCTTGCGAACAATATTTACCGGTATGGCAAACGAATAGCCCGAATACGATCCCGTGTTGGATGCAATGGCTGCATTAATGCCGATGAGTTCGCCTTTCGAATTTACCAAGGCACCACCGCTGTTGCCGGGATTAACGGCTGCATCGGTTTGAATGAACGATTCGATGGCGAATTTTTCGTTGAGAATATTGATATTTCTTCCTTTGGCACTGATGATTCCGGCCGTAACCGTTGATGTTAAACTGAATGGATTTCCAACGGCAAGCGCCCATTCACCAACTCTTACATTATCAGAGTTCCCATAATAAATAAAAGGTAAGCCTTTCGCATCTACTTTTAAAAGCGCCAGATCGGTATTGGGGTCACGTCCGATTACCGTTGCTGGATATTCTCGTTTATCATTTAATACCACCTCAACCTTTTCGGCATTTGCAATTACGTGGTTGTTGGTAACAATGTAACCATCTTCTGAGATAATTACACCCGAACCCGATGCTGTGGGCTGGCTCGGTGAATTGCGGTAAGGACTTCCAAAGAAGTAATCGAAAAACGGATCGTAATTCCGATTGCCACTTACGAGCGTTTTAACGTGAACCACGCCGTGTACCGACATTTCCGCTGCCAGAATAAAATCAGGGGCATTGCCAGACAAAGGGGCTGTATTGCCGGCGAATTTAACCGGGATACGCTCATTGATTAAGCGCTGCGCCTCTGCATGCGAATTGTTTTGTAAGAAATGGTTAAAGGCTAAAGCCGATATACCTCCGATAAGGGCTATAACCAGCGATGAAAATACCTTGTTCATGGTTTAGATTTTTTATTTCGCCTTTCAAAAATAATGCCCTGCCAAATTAACATGAAACCTTGTCCATAACTCATGCTAATGGTGGATAATAATTTCGAAAAGGCGTGGTAAAATGAATTAGTTTTGCGCAACAAACGCGATTTGATTTATCCTATTGCGGTTTTAACATTTTTTGTGCTATGCGATCCTCCGGTTCCTTTATAAGTGGAATTTTGATTGGTGTTTTGGCCGCATTCGGAATCTTCTTTTTGTGGCAGCTTGGTTTCGACTGGTTGCCTTTTAGTGAGACGAAGTCTGGAAACCAGGACGCAGACACGATTGTCGATTTGACACTTAAACGCTCTACATCGCGAGCAGTGAATGGCTCAAAGCGAAACACAAAATCGGCCGACTGGGAGCAAGGTGTTTCACAATTTACAGATACTTCAAGTATTGCCTACGACTCTTCATCGCGTGCATCAGACGATGCAGAAACAATTGTCGTAAGGCGCGATGAGCTGCTTTCGGCATCATCTGTTTCCTTGGTGTCACTATCTGCGTCATCCAAAACAGATACGCTCCTTACACTGTTTCAGGGCGGTGATCCAACTGTGAGTCCCCAAATACGCATCGAATTCTGGAAATCGCCTGTTAATTTTCGCGGCTATAAATTTATTCGCAATACACTGGTGACTTTTGGATTGGATCCTCAGGAGCAGGTTAAAGTCTTTTTTGATAGTGGAGTCTTTTATCTTCAAACCGGAGGTGCGACATTCCGGCTCAATCAAACCGACCGATTTTTACCATTCAGCATTGCTGCAGAAGAAAGTTTGCCAAAACAAATTCGTTCATGACATTTCAGTTTTATAAATACCAGGCTACGGGAAACGATTTTATACTCATTGATGATCGTGAAAAACATTTCGATGCCACAAACAGTTCCTTGATTCGAAGGCTTTGTAACCGTCGATTTGGCATAGGTGCCGATGGATTGATTTTATTGCGCAACGAAGCAGGTTTGGATTTTTGTATGCTTTACTTCAACGCCGATGGATACGAGGGGTCGATGTGCGGAAATGGCGGTCGCTGCGTAACGGCGTTTGCTCACAGGCTTTTTCCGGGTAAAACAGAATTTACGTTTTTAGCCTACGATGGATTACACAAGTCTTCCATCAGAGGTACAACCGATCTGGGCCATGTAGTACAGCTTTCTATGCAGGCAGTTAGCGCCATTGATGCGTTCGACAACGATTTTTTGCTCGATACGGGTTCGCCGCATTATGTGCGGTTTGTTGATGATGCTGCCACCATTGATGTAGCAGCAGAAGGCCGGCGGATACGCAACTCGGAAGCATTTTTGCGCGATGGAGTTAACGTAAATTTTGTTGAATTGCACGGCGATTCGATTACTGTACGCACATACGAGCGTGGAGTAGAGGAGGAGACGCTTTCGTGCGGGACCGGTGTCACGGCCTCTGCATTGGTGGCTGTTTATTCAGAACGAATGGAGAATAATCCTGTTCGGGTATTTACACGCGGAGGAGAATTGAATGTTGCTTTTGAACGAGATAGTTCGGGGTATTCTGATGTTACACTCACAGGTGAGGCAGTTTGTGTTTTCAGTGGAATGATTGAATGCTGAGGTGTGAGCGAAGGTTGGAGTTTTGTAAATCCCTCGGAATCTTTTCCTGAAATCGATTCACATAGCTTGTTTATTGCCCTGCTAGGTCTTGAATTTCTGCCTCCGCATGTAGCGCTGATCCATCGCCACAAACTATTTTCGTTTTCCATTCGGGGAGTCGAAATTCATGATAATGCAACGCGTGTGTTAAGGAAAATTTGGTCTGCCCGGCAATGCGCTCTTATTGAATGTGCCGCGCTTAAAAATGAAGGTTTGCCGCTGAATATTTACAGCATGTTTAATACCCTGCAGAAAGGAGCGTCGTGCATCGATCCGATTTTGGAAATAATAAAGCAGGAATGGAATATTCTTCCCGAAAGGCCTTACCTGCATGGCTTGTTGCATGCACTTCATGAAAATGGGAAACTACTAGATTGCAATATTTCATTTTCGGGAGAAGGGAAATTGGAATTGAGGTCATATGACCGCGCTGACATCGATAAGCGTATAGCAGAACTTTCACAAAAGCGAGAGCAGCCAGATAATAGGTAACTTAGAATTCCTCATTCAATTAAGGTAAAGAACGCTTTTTGAAAATGGCAGTCTTTATCGAGGAGGAAATCTATGTTTCGCCCTATAGTTTTTATTGAAAGCGCAAATTGAACCCTGATTATGCGTTAGGATTTCGTTATGAGAGTTTAAAATACAAAAAATCAGAAACATAGATTCGAAAAGCGTAGCAGCGCTAAGGTTTGAGAAGATACGTTTACGCCCTTGGCGGATCCTGATTTGAAGTAGTTTAGGCTCGGAATAGATTTCCTAATGCATATTCTGGGTTGAATCAACAAGTCGGAATTTATCTGCACTATTGGTTATATATGTAATTTATATAGTTGTGAATATCGCCTGTATGGAAAAATAATAATCTATAAGTGATTTTTATCATTAGGTTCATGCGACGCATGATGCAATTTTGCCTCAACAATTTAAAGCCTGTTATCTATGAAAACAACGAACAAATTACTCAGCGCGGGCATTATGCTCTGTGCGCTGAATGGCCTGAATGCTCAGGCGTACATCAGCAATATAATCTCTACGAGCCAAGGGCCAAAGGTCGATTTGGTCAGTCCGGTTGATGCCAATCGATCGGATTCTGGAAAAATGACTGGAGCGCCAGAAAACACCGATGTTTTTGGGCCAATCAACTTCTACACCTTAGGAATGGGCGGCGAAGTGGTTGTTGAGTTATCGAGTGCAGTCTGCAATCAAGCAGGCGCCGATTTAACGCTGGTTGAAACCACTTGGGGCTATTCCTGCAGCACCTATCCTGAAAAAGCGCGTGTTTGGGCTTCGCAGGATTTGTGCAATTGGATAGAGTTAACCAGTGAGACTTCTCCGGTTTGTCATAACGGAGATTTGGAGTTGGGCTGCTTCCCATGGGTGAAATATCTCAAAATAAAGGATGTTTCTCCCAATAATTATGCTTCGGATGGAGATGGATATGATATTGATGGTGTTATTGGATACCTTACATGCAGCACACCTGCCGAAACTGGCTTGTCGCGTTATGCCGCAAATGGTTTTTTGGGCAATCCCCAGACTACGCAAGGCTTAACGGAGATTGGTACGCCGGTTCCATCAGCACGAGATATTCCGACTAAAATGCTGGGGCTGCCTGCCAACCTAACGAATATTTACGCAAACGACGTAACAACATCGGCTGCAAACAATAACTTCTTTTCGTTGGGAAATGGTGGGAGTGTTATTTTAGCATTTCCTTATACATTATTCAATGGACCAGGGGCAGACATTCAAATTTTCGAGACATCATTTAACGATAATGCATCACGAACATGCAGCAATTATCCCGAAAAAGCCAAAGTAGAAGGTTCGTGCGATGGCATTACGTTTTATGAACTTCCAATTCTGAGTGCCGATGCCGGAAACGGAGAGGTTGCAGGAAGTTCGATTATTTGCCGCGATGGTAAAGTTGATTTAGGCAGTTTGCCATTTATTACTTACCTAAAAATTACGGATGTAACCTTTCAGGGGTTATGCTATTTTCCGGGTGTGGGCGATGGTTTCGATGTGAATGCTGTGTTCGGATTACAAAATTGTACGCCTTTGGCTCGTACGGATGAGTTTATTGATTTGGGATCTGACGAAATAATGGAGTCTGAATTTCTGTTTGAAATATGGCCTAACCCTGCAATCGACAGAATTAGCATGAATATCTTAACAAAAGGCTCTAATCAACTCGAATTGAAATTGATTGACATCTCAGGGCGAGTTGTTTATCAGGAAACAATTCCTGCTGCCGATGCCAGTTTTATTCGCGAATTATCGCTTAGTGCCTATTCAGGCGGAGTATATTTTATTAGTCTTAGTTCGAATGGATACACCGAAATGCAGAAAATTATCAAGCAATAAGCATATTTAACGTTCAATACTATCAACTAATGCTTACAAAAGCCATCTGCTTAAGGATGGCTTTTGTTTTATTTTTCTAGTACTTAACTTATTTCTTAGAAATACCGCGATAGAAAAATGTATTCCTGAATGCTTTCTTGTTTCGGCGGATCTACCTGTTTTAGAATTGCTTTATAATAACGATCAGGTAGCTTTCCGGGACACTTTAGCTCCAGTTTTTGCATGCCAGCTTTCAGCTTTAGTGGGGACGGCGACGTTGTTATAATCTGATTTTCGCCATCAACAAGTTCAATACTGTAACTTCCTTTTGATGCGATAAACAAAGTAAGCTTCATTCCATCAGGGGTTTCATCAAAAAAGCGGATGCCTGTTTTTAAGGAGACAGTATGAAGCAGTTTCTTTCCATGCTCCATACCATCGCGCTTCATAAATTCGATTTTGGGAATTAGTTTTTCGTATTCCTGAAAAGGCAAGGGGAAATTACGAATCCAACTAATCCGATAGGGGAGTTCGGAATTCCAATACCTCAAAATTTCATTTTCAGAACTATCTAATTGCATCGTTTCCTGATAAACCATTTCGAGCAAAGGATTAATAAAGTCTTCGCGCGGTAATATATAACAACGCCAATCGCCGTCTTTCGGGTCAATTCGTGAAAGTCCACTTTTATATGCGGCATAAGGAATTGCTAAATTATTTCCGATAAATAGACCATCAGAAAATTCCTGAATCTCAACCGTATCGTTGTTCATTGTTACGCCCGAAAAAAGGTCGGTGCTTGTAAATGCTATGCGGGTTAGCGGAAATTCAGGTTTTACATCGCGCTCTAAAACAATGTAATCGTTTATTTGGCGCGGAAACGAACCCGTATCGGTTTTCTCGTAGTACACAATCTGGAGCGCATCGCCGGGTTTTAGTTCGCTCATAGTTGCGGCCGGATTGCTCAAGGGGATAAAGTCGGATGGTATATCACGAAATATATAGTTTTGCAGTGCATGACGTTGCGCAAATGGTTCGAATTGCGATTCTACACGTTTCGCTTCCGGATTATAGATTACGCGGTAACGCTGGTCGAATTTATCATTCACCTCCCAAACAAGAATTTTACCACTGCCGCTGTCGCGGATGGCTTTAACCACCAGTTTTCCCTTTACCTGACCAATTCGCCCTTCTTGTTCACCATCTTCAAGCTTAAATTGGTGATAGGGCGCATCGTTTTTAAAGATTTCTACATCGTCTGCTGTTACGCAGATTTTCCAAACCGATGAATCAAGCACCTCGGCCCTTTTACGGTATAAAATAAATTTCTCTGTCCGGCAACTTTTTTCTTGTATCACCGCTATTCGTTCTTCAATTAAATCAGGTGCATAATCCATTGCAGCCGATTTAAGCTTCACGTAAAATCGTGCTTCCTGAGCTCTCAGATTTATCTGAAAGGCAGTCGTGCATAGCATGCCCAAAAAGAGAATCCATGTTTTCATCGTTCAAAAATAAAAATTCGTTTTCTCTTATTCAGCAGAATTCCAAATCTCCCAACTTTTCTCTGCTTGCAGGTGCAGCATTCCCAATCCGTTTTGTACCATGCAGCCCTTCGCTTGCGCAAGTTGCAGAAGTCTTGTTTGTACGGGATTGTAAATCAAATCAAAAATGAGATGCTCTGAACCAATCGCTTCAAGGGGGAGCGGTGGAAAATCATCTGTTAACGGAAATTGACCGAGCGGCGTGGTGTTTACGATAAGCTTGGTGTGTCTTACAAGCGGGGCATTTAGTTCGCCCCATTGAAGCAAGTTATCGTTTTTACTGCGGCTAACGGTGATGCAATTCAAGCCGATTTTTTGCAGCACATACCGAACTGTTGCAGCACTGCCTCCGTTTCCTAAAATCAATGCCGTGTCCATCCAAGGCCTAAGCAGTGGACGAATCTCTGCCGAAAAAGCCGGCGCATCGGTATTATAACCGTGTAGGGTAAAATTTGGGTAAAATCCTGATGACGCATTCGATTTTGGGCGCACAGCGATGGTGTTTACCGCTCCAATACTACTTGCTTCATCATTCACCTCATCAAGATACGGAATAATGGTGTTTTTGTACGGAATGGTAACATTCATTCCTGCTAGAGAATTCCGATTGGCAATCCACTCCGGGAAGGCATCTATTTCGGGTAGTTCGGCAATGGAATATTCTGCATCTACAATTCCCAAGCGCCTAAATTTATCAGTAAAATAGGCAGGAGAAAAGCTATGGGTAAGCGATTTCCCGAGTAAAAAAAACAAACGCATTAGCCAACCTGCATGCCCGGCTCAATGTCGCGGGCCCAGGCCAAAATACCGCCTTGAAGGTTCGAAACATTGGTAAAGCCCTGTGCTTCGAGGAATCGGGTAATTTGTCCGGAGCGTCCGCCACTGCGGCACTGAAGAACTACCGGAATATCGCGTCTGATTTTATCGATGTTTAGTGGAATAAGCGACATTGGAATATGTTCACCTCCAATGTTCGAAATTTCGTACTCATGTACTTCGCGCACATCGATTAGCTGATGCGGTGTTCCGGCATCGCGCATTTTCTTTAAATCTTGTACTGTCAATTCATTCATTCGTCGGCTACTTGTTTAAGTTTTTGATATTCTTCGGGCAGAAACTGGAAAAAGGTATCGCCACGTAAGCCCAACCGCAAGGTTTCGAGCGGAATTACATCATCGTACGCAATATTGCCAAGGCTTACATTGGCCCCCATGGTTTTTATGAACCAGGCCTGCTGCGATTTCAATGGCGCTTCCCAAAGAATGCTGTCGCCCGGAATTTTGCTCAGAATTCGATTTACAAGCATAACGTGGGCAGAGCCATTCGGACGGTATATTCCTACATTTCCGCTTTCGCGTGCTTCGGCAATTACCTTCCACGAACCGGCTTCGAGTTCGGCTTTCATCATGCTAATCCATTTGGCAGGTGCAATGAGAATTCCTGCTTCCTTCGATCCTACTTCAGACAGCACAGTAAAATGCTTCGCTAGTTTTTCGATGTACTGGCATTTTTTCTTGTGTGGAAGGATGATGGATCCATCTGAAACTTCTGCGGTATCTATCCCAAGATCTTTGGCAAATGCGATATAGTCATCGAACAAACCTCGAATTAAAAATGCTTCGAACAGGGTTCCACCCAGATACACTTTTAAACCGGCATCGCGGTATAGCTTAATCTTTTCGCGCAGGTTTGAAGTGATTATACTTGTTCCAAATCCCAATTTAACCAAATCGGTGTAAGCAAGAGACGATTCGATGAAGTTACGAGCTTGTGTAAGGCTTAAGCCTTTGTCCATCATCATGGTAAGGCCTTTTTCGCGTGGTTTCGATTCTCGTTCGGGAAGGAAGGGTAGATTATAGTTTGTTGTTTTTTCCATACCAGGTATTGAGTTGGCGAATTTCATCATTCGCGCTTAATGCAGGCAACTCATCCGAAATATTTTTGAACAATTCGCCATCCAGCGTGAAGGCCATTTGCGCAGTAACCAAGGCTTCCTTTTCAACCCCGTTGAGCAGCATCATTTCGGCATGCTGCAGCATGAGCCGTGGTTCGGCCAAATGGTATTTTAACGAAAGAGCAATGGTTTCGAGCGCTTCCTGTTTCTTACCGCGTTCTGCCAGCAGATTCGTTAGGAACACCCAGATTTCGATGTTTTCGGGTTCAATTTCCAATACTTTTTTATACGCTTCCTCGGCTTCCTCGAACTTACCAAGCTTGAGCTGCAAATCGCCAAGAATGAACCAAAATGTTCCGCGCGAAGGATCGAGATTTACACCAACCTTAATAAACGAAAGCGCTTCGTATGTTTTACCCTGTGCGTCGTATGCAACACCTTTCCCAATCCATGCATCGGCTAATTCGGGATCGAGTTTTATAGCCTGTTCATAGTATTCGAGTGCGGTTGTATAATTCTCACTGTTTTCATAGCATTCGCCTATGAACATGAGTGTATTGGCATCGGGCTCATCGAGCTGGATGCATTGTTTGTAGGCTTCGATGGCTTCGGCAAAACGTTCTGATGCCGATAGAACATTGGCAAGGCTAAACCAAGCGGCACCGAATTTTTCATCAACCGTTATTGAATACTCAAAAGCTTCGACCGCGAGTTTAAATTGGGAATTCTTAGCATACAATTGCCCCAAGGCATACCAGGCCACACGCGAATACGGGTGCTGGTCGAGAAAATTGTTGAAGAATCGAATACCGGCATTGAATTTACAGGTCACTTCAAAGCAGAGCGCCATTTCAAAAAGTGCGGCTTCGTTATCGGGACTAAACTCAAGCGCACGTCTAAGGTACCGTGCCGCCTGAGCATATTTGCTCATGTTTTGAAATTCGAAGGCAATAAAGAGATATAAATCTTCGAGTTTACGATCGATGCGCAAGGCGTCTTTAAAACATTCAATAGCATCAGCCGGGCGACCAAGCATGGAAAATATACTACCCCGTGTGATATGCACATCCGGATTGCCGGGCTCAAACAATATCAAATGCGACACTGCGTCAAGCGCCTCCTGATGCTTGCCGTTGCTTGCCCAGAGCTGTGCCTTTCGCAGGGTGAAAAAACTTGTGTCGGGATACTGCGAATCAGCAAAGCGTATGGCTTTCATTGCCTTCTGAGGCGCATTTTCCTGAATGTAATAATCAACAATATCTTCCAAATCCTGCCGCTCGAAATAGTATGCTTCGTTTCGTTTCAGCATCTCCTCGAACCGCGAAACCATCGGGAAAATACTACCATCGAGATGAAATTCTTCCATATATCCCCGTGTTTATTGCTTCATCACAAAATTAAGAATTCAACGCAGCTTTTGGGGATTAATTATTCACAGCGTTGTTAAAAAAATCAAAACACAGACTTAAATCATTGATTGGCTTTGGGTAGAAATTAATTTAAGGAATTGCATAGTTTTGTTTTGAATTTGTGCTCGTGAATTTGATGCTGCTCCGCTCTGTCTTTCTGCTATTCCTAAGCATGCTACTGCATTTTGAGCTTCAAGCACAAACATTGTTCTCCATTTCTGGAAAAATTAACGATGCATCCAACAATCCTTTGCCTGGTGTGGGAATTTCTATTCATGAATTGGGGCGCGGAACGCAAACGGATGTTGCAGGGAATTTCAGCATCGCGAAGCTCAAGCCCGGCAAATACCACCTACATTTTGTACTGTTGGGCTATCGTGCTGCCGAATTGGATGTGTTGCTTGGTAGTGCGGATTCACAAATAAGCATTTTACTCGAACCGGCATCCATCGAATTAAACAACGTTACTGTCGAAGAAAGTATGCTCAAGCAGAGCCAACGTGAGCAATCGCAGTCGCTTTCGGTGGTAGACCGCAATTCCATGCTCAAAAATGGCAATGCATCGCTGATGCGCACGCTCGAAAATGTGCCCGGGGTGAGCAGTATCAGCACCGGAATGGGTGTTTCGAAGCCTGTAATTCGTGGACTTTCGTTTAATCGCGTTGTGGTGGCCGAAAACGGAATCAAGCAGGAAGGGCAGCAGTGGGGTGCCGATCATGGTTTGGAAATCGATCAGTTTTCGGTTGAACGCATCGAGATCATCAAAGGTCCGGCATCACTGCTTTATGGCTCCGATGGTCTGGGCGGCGTGCTCAATATTCGTCCGGCACCGGCACCCGAGCTGAATTCATCCGAAGCTGCAGTACAGACGATGTACCGAAGCGTGAACGATTTTGGCGGTGTGTCGGCGATGGTCGCTGCGAATCGAAACAATTACTTCTCGCGCTTGCGTATTTCGGTACAGGATTTTGCCGACTACCGCGTGCCGGCCGACTCATTTATTTACAATTCGTACGTGTTGCCCATTGTAAACAAGCGACTTAAAAATACTGCAGGGCGCGAAAATGCTGTGCAGTGGATGATTGGCACGACCAAATCATGGGGTATTTCTTCACTTACGTTTAGCTATTTCGATCAGAAATCAGGGTTTTTCTCTGGAGCACATGGCATTCCGCGAGGCTACCAGCTCACCGACGATACGTTGCGGCGCGATATCGACCTTCCGTATCAGCATGTTCGTCACGCCAAGGTGATTTCGAATTCCAGTTTTCTTCTCGGTAAGTCATGGCTTGAGCTTGATCTGGGATTTCAAAACAATCACCGCAGCGAGTATTCCTATCCGCACCTGCATGGAAAAGGACCGCAGCCCGATGGTACGCTCGAACTCGATTTTATACTGCAAACGTATTCCCTGAACAGTCGTCTGCACATACCTCAGGGCGAAAAGCGACGCTGGGTTTTGGGAGCAAACGCAACGCATCAGCGCAACGCAATTGGTGGATTCAATTTCCTCATACCGAATTTCACGGGCAATCAGGCAGGTGCCTTTGCATTCTTCAAGAAGGATGGAAAAACGGTTTTGCTGAATGCGGGCCTGCGTTTCGACTATGCACAATTGAGCACCGAAAGAGCATTCAGAGCTATTTACCTCGATTCACTAACGATCGCAGGCTATAAACAAGCTAGTCCGCAGCTCGAGCGTTATTTTGCCAATTTCTCTGGTAGTACAGGCTTATCGTGGTTTCCATCCGAAAACTTGAACATCAAATACAACATCGGTTCGGCTTACCGCATTCCTACGGCTCCCGAACTAACTTCGAACGGAGTGCATCATGGTACCTTTCGGCACGAACTCGGCGATTCAACATTAACATCAGAACGAAGTCTTCAGAACGATTTACTGATTCGTTTCAGTAACCAGCATATTGAATTCAATTTTAGTCCGTACATCAATTACTTCAGCGATTTCATTTTTCTCGAACCGCAGGCTAAATTTTCGCCCTTGCCCGAAGCTGGAATTCTGTATCAATACAACCAGGCCGATGCGCTGCATTACGGAGCCGAATTTCAGGGCGATGTACATTTTACAGAACAACTGCATGTTGGCTTATCTGCTCAATATACCCGTGGATGGAACCTCGAAACGCAATACTACCTGCCGTTTATGCCACCGTTTCAGGCACGTTTTGATGCCGAATACGAATGGGAAAAGTGGGGACATTTGGCCAAGGATGTATTTTTCGGTACACAGGTTCAGTTTGCAGCAGCGCAGAACGAAGTGGCAAGAAACGAAAAAGCAACGTCAGGCTTCGCTTTGCTGCACTTAAGTTTTGGAATGAATCTTAACCTAGGGAAAACTCCCATAAAGCTGGTTGGAAACGTTCAGAATGTTTTCGATACAGCCTATTTTGTGCACCTGAACCGATACCGCCAATTGAATCTGCCGGAGGCCGGGCGAAACTTTATGCTAACTTTGCTTGTTCCATTTAAGTCGTCGAAAACAGATAATTGATGCTTCGTGTCATTGCCACATACATCGTCTTGGTTTGCCTGCTGTTGCAGTGGATTCCCGATTCGCTGCACGTGCTTGTGCATCGGGATGATGAACATACCGAACATGCTTTTCCGATTGAAGGTGAACTATCTTTTGATATAGCGCACAAACACTGCAAGAATCCCGAAAAAGCCTTGAACGCGGCTTGGATTCAGTCGTTTGTTTCGTTGCACATTGCTGAAATTGTCTTTCTTGAATTTGCATCCTTTGGGGCTAAGCAGCAAAGCATCGGTGCATTTGATTTTAAATCTGGACGTGCTCCGCCTGAAGCATCATGTTTCAGTTGATTTAATCTCATTTTTCACATTTTTAATTCAAAAACAATGAACTCTAAAACCATATTGTTTGGAGCACTGTGCGTATGTGCTTCTGCTTTTATTTCGTCTTGTAAAAAAGACACGCCCGACTTGGAGGCACCCACCATTACAGCAGTTGAAGAACCCCTTATGAACGACACGCTCTTTACGGGGAACGAACTGCACATTGAAGCAAGCATTAGCGATAACGAAGGATTGTCGCAATTAAAAATCGATGTTCACGCTGCCGAGGATGGCCACAACCATGGTAAAGTTGATGCGTCGGCATACTGGGAAACTGTTGTGATCATTGATCTCTCGGGAGCGTCAACTTCTGTTCATGAGCATATCGATATTCCTACTGATGCTGCTTCGGGCATGTATCATGTGATTTTAACTGCAGTGGATAAAGCCGGAAATCAAAGTGAAATCGTTGAACGCGATATTTTTATTCAAAACGCGGGCGATCAGGTTAGTCCAATCGTAACAATTACGTCTCCTTCGCAAAATGATACGATTTCACTAAGTACAGGGATTAACGTATCGGCCATATTAACCGATAACATTGGACTCGAAGATGCCGATTTGTTTTTGCTTTCGGGATCTACAGTTGTATTTGAGACCGAGATTGCTTTAAGTGGAACCGAATTCAATTTGAATCAGACAATTCCCACAAGTACATTGGCTGCAGGAACATACACCCTCGAACTGGTTGTGCGCGATGCTGTTCAGAATGTAAACGACATGGATATTGAGGTTGTGCTGGTACCCTGATTAATTTTGGATGGAAAAAAATCCCGGGCTTATTAAATAAGTCCGGGATTTTTTTTGACCAATCAGGTTATTAATGCAGTCGTGTTCCTATCAACGTAATAAACTCGGCCCGCGTTTTTTCTTCCATAAATTCGCCGGTAAAAGCAGATGTTGTGGTTACGCTGTTTTGTTTCTGAACACCCCGCATCTGCATGCACAAATGCTGCGCTTCGATTACAACAGCAACGCCGAGTGGGCGCAATGTTTCGTCGATGCAATTGCGGATGTCGGTTGTAAGGCGCTCCTGAACCTGCATGCGGCGAGCGAAGGCATCAACCAGACGCGGAATTTTACTCAGGCCAACGATATGTCCGTTGGGAATATAGGCAATATGAGCCTTTCCGAAGAAGGGCAAAAGATGGTGTTCGCACATCGAATACACTTCAATGTCTTTTACCAATACCATTTGCTTATAGTCTTCGGCAAACATGGCCGATTTGAGAATATTTGCAGGGTCCTGATCATAGCCTTGCATTAAAAATTGCATTGCCTTGGCGGCTCGCTCGGGTGTTTTTATGAGGCCTTCTCGCTCGGGATCTTCACCCAGTTGCTGAATGATGGAGCGATACGCATCTGCCATGTGTGCGGTTCCTGAAGCCCCAAATTTTTCCTGCTTGCTGTAGCCTTTTTCCTGTGGCGAATTCGATGCATCATCCATAATATTCTACAAAATTATTTTCGGTTTCGTATAGTTTCACGCAATGCAATACGCATCGTTCACTTTGAACCAGCGGATAGAGTATTTCCCAGATTTTTATCGCCAGATTTTCGGTCGAGGGCATTACACCATGCATGAAAGGCACGTCGAGGTTCAGATTTTTGTGATCCAGTTCCTCAACAATATATTCTTTTATAATAAGACTAAGGGTTTTTAAGTCGACAACAAATCCGGTCTCTGGATCGGGATTGCCTTTTACAGTAACGAACAAATCGAAATTATGTCCGTGCCAGTTAGCATTTGCACATTTACCAAATACCTCCTTGTTTTTTTCGTCCGACCAATCGTCGCGGCAGAGCTTGTGCGCTGCGTTAAAATGTTCCTTGCGTGTAAGAAATATCATAGCCTAATCTGAGGCAAAGATACGTGCTGAAAAGTTGTTTCGCTCGTTAAGCGATACGATTTCTTCACATAAGCGCATCTGAAATTAATCGCAACTTCTTCCTTTGATTTTATCGGATTGAAACTGCCGTTCTTCTTCGGCCAGTTCGGCTTCGGTTTCTGACGATATTTTCTTGTCCTTCAATGGCGATAAATCGGGCTGACCGGCATTTACCCAAGCGGTAAACCACATCGAACCGATGGTGATAATCGCTTTACGCATGCGCCGCTCTACCATGCCGTCGAGTTGTTTGTGATAATCTTCTGAATAATCTTTGCTATACACACGCATCATTGCTGCGCCACGATTTTCGAAGGCATACTTGCGGTCTTGCGGATACTGATTGTTCAATGCGGCTTCGAACAACAATACCGAATCTTTGGCGGCAAAACTCTCTGCTACAGCTTTCCAGGCCTCTGCCAGCGGATCTTCGATGTATCGGGCTTTGCCGACAAAAAAATCATAATCTTCGTTAAAGAGCTCCGGCAGCCGAGATTCCCAAAAACCGTGTATGCCTTTTTGATTGGTTAACTGACCGTTGTAGTTTTTCGTGGTATGCAAAGGCACATGCGCATCGCCGATGTAATGCCCTAAATCGGCCGAAAGTCTGAGTATACGATCGTAATCCTGCACCCTGAATGCTGCGGTAAGCCGCTTCACCATCACATCAATATGCCAGGGGACAATACCGTGCGCTTTTAGCGTGTCTTCGCTATACTTTTTTACGGCGTCTTCCCATTTCTTGGGCATCGAATCGAGTGGCGAAAGTCCGTATCTGTCGAGGTCGATGAAATGCCTTGCCGCTTCATCGTTTACCGCATAACGGCGTTTATCGGGATCAACTGCGTGCTCTGTTACGAACTCGATATTGGTTTTGTAAAATCCAACAAGTTCATCGGGCAATGTAAAACAGGCTATACGGTTCAATTGCTTGTGTGCAAAAAATCCCCATGTATTGGCATGCGGAATTCCCGCAGCGAAAAGACATAATAAAATTGCCGAAGCTACAAGGATCTTATACCCGGTTTTCATGCTTTGTTTAAACTAAGCTGTTCGTGGATTCTTAGGCGCACGATGCTTCCGTTTTCAACCACCGGAATGGTGTCCATAATATTGTACTGCAAACAATAGCGAATATCTTTCTCGAGATTCAAATTCTTAAGGCGCTTGCGGTGCGATGAATTCTCGAGAAATGCGTAAAGATCGTGAGAGGCAAGCTGAAACAAATGCCCCATGGCAATGGTCGAATCGCATGTGGTTTCGAATTTACCGGTTTTAATCAGGCAATTTGCCAGCGCACCGGCGAAAAGCGAATCCTCGAGGTTGAAACGGTTTTTCCAGCCGGCACATAAAACAACAACCGGCTTGTTTTGCATTTCGAGCCATGATGCCAAACTATTGAGATTGAGGAATGATCCAATAACAATATGATGTGCATGCTTTGCTGCTTCGATTGCCTGGGTGCCGTTTGTGGTCGAAATGGCTATTGTTTTCCCCTCCAGTTCGGGAGTCATGAAATGGAAGGGAGAATTGCCGAAATCTACGCCATCCTGCTTTACTGCATCGCGCTCGGCAGCAACGAGGTAGCCTTTTTT
>CANMGM010000014.1 GCA_947497195.1 Bacteroidota bacterium | reverse complement strand
TCCCAATTGCTTCGGTTAAATCAAATTCTCCACTGCTGCCGGCAAGCGCCTCAACAACAACATCCTCTACTCCTGTAGCTGTAATACCGCGCACCTGAATGCGGATACTGTCCATCGGATTGTCGAACGATGTTGCCCGCCAACTAAGCGTGTCCCAATTTGTTCCCGGACCAATTAAAGTGGATGTAAAATCGCCGCTCACCCACGAATTGTACATCTGTGCATTCAGCACCAGATTTCCGTTGGCCGAGTCGGCAATGAGTTCGATGGCCGTTTCGGGATGCCCTTTCTTTACAAAGAAAATATAAGGATATTGGTTCGGCAACACCGATGTTGAATCTGCGCCCAATGCTTCGAATGCTGCATGAACCGATGGATCCCAGGTTTGAAATTTACCGTAAATCCAAGTGTAAGCGAGAATGTAATTGCCATTCGGCACGGCATTGAGCATATCGCGCATGGCAGCCATCTCGGTAGTCGAATTCTCGTTTCGGAACACAAAATTCGCCATACGATTGCCATTCTTACATTGGCAGGTGCTGTTGAACTGTCCAAACTGATTGCCAATATCCCAGCAATTCTCGGGCGATAACCAAGGCAACAATTCAACCGAATCGATTACGGCAATATACATGGCTCCATCGAGGCTGCAGCCTGCATCGGCCCATACTTCTGCATCTATTTTATAAGACGTATTCCACAATTCGTCGATATTATCGGGGAACTGCGGATACCCAAAAGCGTAACAGGTGAGTGCCTTTGCATTGATCACAAAATCGAATAGTCGCTGGTTGCGTAAATAATCGAGCTGATTGAAGCGGTTGTTTTTGTACTGAAAGAAATGATCTTGAGCCCATCCGCTTTTACCGGCGATATGCTGGAATGAACTTTCCTTCCATTTATAGCTTCCGCCTGGCAGCGAATCGGGCGAAACACGCCAGAAATACACCATACTGTCCTGAAGTGCGAATGGTAAGGTCCAGTTTACCACACCGCCAACCTGATTAATTACTTGCCGCCGTTTGAACGGACTGTTGAATAAATCGGTGGTGTCGATTTCGAACACGTAATTGCGCGCCGGAGCAAAAGGATCGCCTGTAGAACCGCGTAACTGAACACCGTTTGATTGCGGAACCAATGCGTAATCGTAAGGCCAAACAGGGGCAATTTCGGCAGATCGTATAATAAGCTGAGCATTAACATTGTTGTTGAGCTCAGACAATTCTGCATATTGATTGAGTGGATCGATGCGAATTGAAAAATTATTGATCCCAACTCCACCTTTCACCAAATCGATGGTGGGCATGCGGAAACTGAGCACTTTCTCGTAAAACACATCTTGAACAAGTTTGCTGTAAACGGTTGTAAGTCCGGTATTCGGGAAGTTACGCGTAATTTCGACCACCAGCGGCACATCGATGGCTTTGCCGATATTCGTTACCTTAATGTTGATGGCGAATGAATCGAGTTCGGTAGAAACTTCCGATGGTTCAAAATACACATCCTGCACGGTTGTTAAATAATCGGGCTTTGGCCACGAATTCATAACAACTGCCGGATCGCCATGCAGAGTTGTTTCTAGAATAATGGCCTTGCGGTACGGATCGGTATCGTACACAGCACGTGCTGCACGTTTCATATTCATCGCCATAGACTCGCCGTAGTACTTTTGCCCGAAGAAACGGTACAGCGAATCGGTATAAACATGCAACTGATTCGGTACACCCAATCCAACAGAAGCAATAAATCCAATGGTGCCTCGATTGGGAATGAGAATAAAATCTTCACTTTTACTCAAGCCTATTCCGGGCGGCTGATGAATATCGCCGGCATAGCACGAATTCCCAATCAGGAATGGATACTTCCCCTGGTTGTTATAGGCTTCGGGCTCATCGATGCTCACATCGAAACCATTCCCGGTAGCATGACCAAAAAAGGTCATCAGTGAAACACCGTTGTTAATGTAATTGGTAATGATGGCACTTTGGCTTTGTTCGATAGGTGCCGAGGTCGTTTTTTGATACGTATACACCGTTCCTCCAAATAAGGTATCCTCTATGGTATTCTCGTATGAATTGAGGTAATTTAAATAGGTAGTTTGTTCGCCCACACTTGTTCCCCCGCCAAAATGCAGCACTTGTTTCATCCATGCTGCCGCGGGTGCGCTCTCATAATCCTGTACTTTATTCAAATATGCAAGAACTTCAGCTCCATTGTTGGCAGCCAAACGTCCGGTAGCAAGCGCCGGTTCGAAGGGCAAAGCATCCGCAAGTCCTGTGGTAAAAAGTGCGTCGGAGGATGGGTAACCATACGTAGGAACCAGACTAAGCGCCCAATTTTCGGGTTCATTCCTTAGATGGTGAGCCGAAATGGATTTACCGAGCAGATAGAGGTATTTCGGTTTTTGGGTCCAATAAGTCAAGGAAGTATGCACGAACTTGCGCACTGCAAGCGGATGCATCCCGATTCCATACGCAAACTGATCGGTTAGTTCGTCGATGTAATACACGCCGGCCGGATGCTCAGGATTGCGGTAAGTTCGATAGGCTGCTGCTTCGGTTGCAAGCGAACGGTGAGTTACAATCAGAAATTCAACTCCATTTTGAGTGTTTATCGGATTGAATTTTCCGGGCTGGCCGGGAACATAGTTTATAGCTGCAATGCGACTTGAATCTAGATTTGCTGCCTGACTTGAGGCCGCGATATAACAAAATCTGAGTGAATCGGCAGAAGAATTTGAAAGAATTGCTTTGTAGATGCCACTTTGCAATGCCATTGGAATACGTTTCCCATCGGTAAAATCATACAGAAAAACAGGCGACGTTCCGGCAGCCAAGGCGGAAGCATTAATCAAGTAAATACTATCGCTTGGATTATTGGGGAGAAGCATGGTGAAAGAAGGCTGATTCTCCATGTTAAAATTGTGCGGATAACGCCACACAGAATTCGAAAACACAGAATTCGATGTAACCGTTTGGCCGGTGTTGGTTGTCAATTGCGAATATGTAAAGGAGAAGGGAGTTCCACCAGCCGTTAATGAAGAAGCCGGAACTGAAAAGGTAAATCGACGGCTTCCATGCCCCTCAAAAAGGGTATCGAGCAGCGGGCCGTTACCTAGTTTCATTTTATACTTATGATCTTGAAACCATGCGGCATTCGAAATAGATTTATAGGTAATCTGTAAGCTTGCCGCGGGGCCTGTCGGAACAAAATTCGGATTGCTTAGTGTAGTTATCTGGTTGGTAATGGGCGCCGAAAAAACAGGGCCCGACCAGCCTTCACCATCGGTGTAATCGGGATCGGTTGAATTGTTAAAATCGGTTTTACCGAAATAATAGGATGATGTGTTTTGATTGACAATTTGGTGAATGAAATACGGTGCTGCAGGTGCTGTGGTATAGTTTGTATTGCCGCTTGATGCAAATCGCTTGTTTGTGAACGAATTGTTCCAAGTAATGAAATACACAGCCGTATCGGTAAACAGGGAATAATGCGGATTACTATGGTCGTTTGAAGGATTGGGATAGAGTGCCGAATCGAGCCAGCCATCGTTCTTCTTCGCGTAAAATTCCACATAATCGCCATCATCCCATGTACTGTCTGCCCCTCCCTCTATATGCAGGAACTGCTCTTCTCCTCTTCCGAAAATCTGCATCTTTTGAGGAGCAACGCCGCTCAATTCAGGAATTGCAGCCAAAAGCGATTGAGCAGATAGTCTGTATAGGCCATCGTTCCAGATTTTAACTTTATAGTACGTCTGACTATAATTAATCCATTCATTTCCAAACTCCTGAGCAAAAGAACTCTTTCCAACTACAAGACACAACCACAGCAAACATAGAATTCGTTTCATCGCGACTGGAATTAAGGGTTTGTTTTCTTTTCAGTTGATGACGCAGCAGCCGCTTTGGGCTTCAGGTTAAACTGTAGCGAAAAAATATGCGAATACAAGGCCGTACTGCGATCACCGATATCGCTGAATGCATAATCGATGTTCACCGGCCCGAGTCGCAGTCCAAGGCCAATGTTGGGTTGATAGGTCATTTCGCGCCCCGTTAGATCGGCTTTCTGCAACGACTGAAAATTGCCGATTCCGCCCCGCAGAAAAATCAGGTTTTTAAATCCGGCTTCAATTCCTGCTGCAGGATTCATCGACCAGCCCGAGTTGCGAATTACGGTATTGCGCATTCCATCGAATGTGGTAATCAAATCGAGTGTTGGCAACACAGTAAATTTCTTCCCAAGATTGAATTTGTTTGCCGCACCAAGCGTAAGCGAAGGCATGGTTATTTCGTTTGAATTCACCGGAATAACATTTCCCGTTGCATTAAATGCTTCGATCTGGCTGGGCGAAAGATTAAATGACCAGGCATTGAAGGTTGTGGTAACATCTTTTGCAGATGCTGCAAGTGAAAAGGATTTCTTCTGGTAACGCACACCGGCATCGATGCCAAATCCCCAGGCTTTGGCAAAATCTCCAATGCGGCGGTTTACGACTTTAATACTCGCTCCGTACGAAAGTCCTGCCTTTTTTGATTTGCGGGCAATAGATAGCAGTACCGCAAGGTCGGCCGCCGAAAAAGAAGTTACACGGTCGTAATTGATATTCCCGTTTGCATCGATTAATTCTGACGTATCCGGAATATCGTCTATCCCAAACCGCACTACCGAAACGCCTGCAGCGGTGCGATCGTCGATGCGTGTTGCGAACGCACCATAATCGAACTTGGCGATGCCTGCAAAATACTCGGAGTGCATCAGGGCTACCTGCGTCTTATCGCTCATCGCAGCCAATCCGGCCGGATTCCAAAAGCCAGAAGTTACATCATCAACAATTGAAACCTGCGCGCCCGACATGCCCAAGGCCCTGGCTCCAACACCAATGCTTAGAAATTCGTTGCTGTACTTAACGGCATTCTGCGCTACAGCAAGCTGAGCAAGACAAAAACAAGCGATGTAAGAGAGATGTTTATAAATTCTCATTCTGTGTTTTTATGGTTTGAAACGTTTTTATAAGTTGGCCGTTCTAAAATTACGCAGATAGCCAAGAGTAAAACAATAAAGATCCAAATCTGTTCAACAACCAATAGTCAATAAGTTAATCTTAAAAAAAAATCATCGTTTTAACCATTTATTCATTGCATACAAAGTGAAAAGACTTATTAAGAAATCTAGTTTTGATAATGTTAACGCCTTACGATTTATTGCCTTTCTGGCGATATTTTTCGCACACGCCGCCATCAGCTTTGATCCGCAAATTAGGGTAGCTGCTCTTTTTTCGGATGTGAATAAGCTTCTAAGCACGTTAAATTCGGTTGCATACAGCCTCATTTTTGTTCTAACGGGTTTTTTAAACACCTGGAGTATTTTCGAAGAACGTTTCATCTATAAAAAAATGAACGTTTTACGTTTTTACATGCG
The DNA here is from genome assembly GCA_947497195.1 of Bacteroidota bacterium. Taxonomy (GTDB): domain Bacteria; phylum Bacteroidota; class Bacteroidia; order M30B66; family M30B66; genus CAMCXT01. Next base: position 11,931 of record CANMGM010000014.1, on the reverse strand, counting down.
GCGGTTTATCGTCGTTATTCCATTAATCGCCATTGCACTTCTCCTTGCTTTTTGGCTTATGCCGAAAGTTAATTCACCGATCCCCAAACCCAATGGCGAAGAATTACCACTTTGGCGTTACCTCACATTTTCGTCGCATTTCAATTCAATCGAAAGCGGCAATCCATACCGCGAATTGAGCAACAACCTTTGGTCGACAGAGGCGTATATTTTATTCCTTCTGTTCTGGCCTTTTTTAATGCGCTCGTTCAGACGACGCGAAACGACCTTATTTGCGACTATGTTCGCTGTCTATATCGTATTTCAGCTTCTTATACCTGAATATCCTTCAAAATCCTTCTTCGTACTGAATTTCTTTCCCGAACTGGCAACCGGATCGTACCTCGCCTACATCAGTTTTTTCAAATACCCAAACTACGACAAACTAAAGGAGCACACCCGCCGAACAATTGGCTTCACCTATCTGGGCTTCATTCTATTCATCTTGTTTAAAAATAGAATTAGCAACCAGTTAGCCTTGCCCGAACACGTATTTCAAATCGTCGAGAAAATTGCCATTTCCTTAACGCTTGGGTATTTCATTTTCGAACAAAATTTCAATTCCAACTCCATACTGAAAGCGGCTAAAATGAAGTTTATGAACTTCCCCGGAAAGATTGTTTTAAGCCTTTATGTATACATGCCGGTCGGAATCATTTTATCTTTTTTGGCAATTAGCTTTATGACGGATATTGAAACCGAAGCCGCAGCACTGGTTTATCGGCCGCTTATTGCGTTAACCGCAACAATAATAATTGCCTCGCTGAGTCACGAATACCTGGAAAAGAAATTTGTACGTTTGCGGAAGATTTACAACCCAACGCGGGAATATAATCCAAGCGGACTACAGGATGCTAAGGCGCAAAATACCTGATTTGTTTACACTTGCCAATTTGGTGAGTGGGTGCATCGCACTGCGCTTTATATTTGAGGAAGAACTCAGCTATGCCGCTCTCTTTATTCTCTTATCTGCCGTATTCGACTTTCTCGACGGACTTGCAGCACGCACGCTGGGTGTAAACAATGTGCATGGAAAGGATTTGGATTCGCTGGCCGATGTAGTCAGCTTCGGTGTTTTACCAGGATTTCTGGCCATGGAACTCATCCGCATGCAAAACGACACTTTACTTGATTCGATGTGGATTTGGGGATTTGAACAAGCCTATGCGCTGAACTCGCTTTCATACATTGCCTTTTTAATGCCTGCACTTTCAGCCTATCGTCTTGCGAAATTTAACCACGACACCCGTCAGTCCAACTCGTTTATTGGTTTGGCCACACCGGCAAACGCACTATTCTGGTGTGGATTGGTCGTTGGAATTGAAAACGGAAGCCTCTATCTGCTGGCGAATCCGATAATCGTTGTTTTGCTTACGGTTGTTTTTTCTTTGTTGCTGCTATCATCTCTGCCGATGTTCTCATTTAAAATGAAACATCCAAATTGGGTTGGAAATGAAATGCGTTACATTTTTTTAGCGCTTTGCACAGGCATTATGGTATACATGGGTATAGCCGGTTTAACAGCTTGTATCGTACTCTATGTTATGCTTTCGCTGGCAAGCTCGATTAAAGGAGACAAAAACAACGCTGCCAATACCGAAACCGACATTCAATAGCTGTAATCACCATTCGTGGTAAGGCCAAATTTCAGCTCCTTTTTTTTCTGCATAAATGCGTCATAACCAGGTTTCAGATTATCCCAAAACTTCAGCAACTTAGCATCGCTACCGAATTTCTCACGGTATTTCATCATATTCTGATCCGTCATTTCAAACGGGAAAATATACACCGGTATGCGTTCTTGTCCGTTATTCTTCGCATGAATTGCATACAGGTAAATTTCCTTAATTAAATCATCGGTCATCGGTAAACAACCAATCGTAACGCAACTGCCATGAATAAAAATATCTCCTCCGAGCCTTGGATGTGTGCTTTTTAACTTATCTGATGCGTTCGGATAGTTTAGCCCAAGCGATAAATAAAAGTTGCTCACAGGATTGAAGCGATTAATAAAATAATACCCTTCAGGTACCTGCAAATCGCCCTCTTTTCTTTTCGGTCCAAGGTCGCCAGAAGCCGCGCACACCGGAAAGGAATGAATCAAACGAAAAACATCTTCACGCTGCTCTCTGCAATACAAATCGAGCCGTGCAACATCTTTAAACGCCACCAAAAGAATATGCACATTGTTTAATTGAATCTCAAAAGAATTCAGCTTCTTTTCAATTAGAAGCTCTTTGTCCTCAATTGCTTTCCTTACGCGTTCGTGTTTCTTTTGCTGCGCTAAAAAATCAGACTGCGCCACCATAGAATTGCATAATATCCCCATCATTAACAATGCGAACAACTTAGATTTTTTGCGCATCGAACGACGTAATCAGAATACCTATACTGGCTTAATGGTATACGAATAACCTTCCATTATTGGATTGGCGAGTAAGTTCTTGCAGGCTTTTTCGACCATTTCACGCGCTTCATTTTCAGCACTTGCTTCAAGCTCCAACTGAATATGCTTGCCGATACGAACCTGTTCGATGGCCGAAAGGCCCAAGCGTGGCATACTGCTTCCTACAGCTTTTCCCTGAGGATCCAATAAGGCTTTGTGCGGCATAACATCAATTTCGGCAATAAATTTCATGGCGTTGAATTTTGGGCGAAGGTAAATCGTTTTCTATAAATTTAATGAACGATATGCATGCAATCCGGATGAATTTTTCAGGTTTCCCGAACAAAGAATTAAACCAATCCCGGTAAACGGGTGGTAAAATCTATTCTTCCACATAAGGAATAACGCCTCTCAATCCCATATCAACGATTTGCTCACCTTTTGTAGGTTCAAACTTATTGTTCCCATTCCCATCAATCCACTCAAAACTTTTGTTGGTCGAAAGCGATACTCGCACAACTTTATCCTTGGTTTCGTTTCCGGTAATTTTAAGTTTAGCGCCCGCAAATGCACCTGTAACCACACACGAACCTGCAGGAATGGGAGAGCTTGTGCTTAAGGGATTGACAACTGTTGTAGCACCTGCGGGTGCCGAACCTGTGTCAAAGTAAGCGAATGGATAATTACCTAATGCTGCAATATTTCCACTGGTTTCGAAGCCCCAATAACCTTGTTTTTTATTGGCATTCACGGTTATGTTCTGATTTTTTATCACATAATTGGTGATGTAGGTATTGTATCCTACAAAACTGGCCACTGTGGCGGTAAAATCCTGCACAATAGAAACATCGCCAATTCCGGGAACGGTATAAACCGAATCGAGGTGAAATTTGATATCGTAGTTTTGATATGCAAGTGAAACACGCAGATATTCATACTCACCTGCAGCTACATCTTTAATAGGAATAGAGAAAAACTCCTCGTTATTGCCCACCGCATTTGCTTTTGAGAAATCAATCGCCGTTTCGCCACCAACACTTGTCTCGGCTGCATGAAACACTACCGCGCCACTTCCGAGTGCCGTAAATGCGCCAGGAGCCAATTCGATATAGTGCGCACTCATCCTGTTCATTTTTGGATTTTGACCGGCATGACCGGAAGGTAAACCTGCAGGTAATCCGAAATTATTCAAACGGGCCTGCGTAGAATCAAACTCAAACACAAATACGAGACGCGGCTCAGGATACACGCAGGAGCCATCATCTTTCTTAGCCTCTGCATCATAATTGGAAGCAGCCGAATCGGTACAACCTTCTTTTTTACATGCCGGCATTCCAAATGATATCGCTGCAATTAAAAATACTCTGACAATTAATTTCATTTTTATTGATTTATCGTTTGAATCATAGCAAGATACATGAAAAATTGAAACGGGAATTGGGTTTTTCTAAATATCCTAACTCCACTCCTTCTCGCTTCGGTATACCGTGCCCTTAAAACGGGCAACGAGTTTATCGTTCGCATGAATTTCAATCGTGTAAAAACCAAATTTATTCTTCAATGCATCTTCGCGTGCAGTAGCCTTAATTACATCGCCTTCGCGCAAGGCTTCAATGTGGTTGATGGATGTATCGATGCTGAGCGCCTGCCGGCCATGTGCGTTCGAGGCAAATGCCAGTGCACTGTCGGCCAGCGAATACGTAATTCCGCCATGTGCAATTCCAAACCCATTTAGCATTTCGGCACGAATCTGCATCGAAAGTCGACAAACTCCTGCTTCCACGTGTTCCACCTCAATGCCTAGCCATTGGCTAAATGCATCGTGCTCCATCATTTTGGCTACGATTTCGTTCGGACTCATGCAGAAAAAAATGTTTTTCCGTCGCGCTGCATGTTACGCAACAACGCGCTGCAGCGGTAACGGTCTTCGTGATACAAAGTATACAAGGCATCAATCTCCTCAACACAAGATCCAATGCCCAACTCATCGGCCCATGCAAGCAAGCCTTTCGGATAATTCACGCCCTTGGTCATGGCATCATCAATGCCTTTCGCACTTGCAACATTCAAGTAACAGGCATCTGCCGCTTCGTTGATGAGCATCACCAAAATTCGATCGGCAATATGCTTTAACAAACCTTCATCTTTAAGAGGTTCTAGATGCGATTCCTTCGAATAGTCGTAATAACCACGACCTGTTTTTCGTCCAAGGTAACCGGCTTCGGTGAGGCGTTTCTGCGTAAACGATGGTTTGTAGCGCGGATCGAAATAAAAGGCTGTAAAAACCGATTCGGTAACAGCATAATTCACATCGTTGCCAATAAAATCCATCAGCTCGAATGGACCCATGCGGAAACCATACACCGATTTCATTGCATGATCGATGGTGGCGAAATCGGCAATGCCCTCTTCGTAAATCCGAATGGCTTCACTGTAAAACGGACGTGCTACGCGGTTTACAATAAAGCCGGGTGTGTCTTTGGCAACAGCTACGACCTTGTTCCAAGAAGAGATGGTCTCTACAGCGCGTGCCAGTGTTTGGGCGCTAGTTTGAACAGCGGGAATCACTTCTACCAATTGCATCAATGGTGCAGGATTGAAAAAATGTATGCCCACTACCCTACCCGATTCGCTCACCGAAGCGGCAATTGATGCGATCGATAAGGAACTTGTATTCGATGCAAGGATGCATTCAGACGAAACTATGCCTTCGAGTGTTTTGAAAAGAGAACGCTTTACATCGAGATTCTCAATTATGGCTTCAATAATCAGTTCGGCATTTTTCAAATCCTGCATTTCGCCAGTATAGAGAATATTCGCTTGAATCTGCTGCGCTTTGGATTCGTCAAGTTTTCCTTTTTCGACCAACTTAGCAAGCGTTGACTTCAAGCTTTGTTCTGCCTTGCTTAATGCATCGGCATTTGTGTCGTAAAGCAATACCGAACAACCAGCGGTCGCAGCTACCTGAGCAATGCCACTGCCCATTGTTCCCGAACCAACTACAGCAACGTGTTTAATCTGCATAGATGAATTGATTAGGGCATCAAAGGTAGCGTAAATGGCGCATTGAAGATATTGTGAACGATTCTGCTTTTATGATGAAAAGAAAAATCGCTTCAACCCGAAAGCTGAAGCGATTTACAATACACTTTAAAAACCTTTTGTTAATCTTCTTCTTCCGGCGGTGGAGGAGGCATCCCGCGGTCCTTCATTTTTCGGAGCAATTCCATTTTAAAATCGCGTTCGGCTTTTAGCAACATGGCGACTTTCTTGGGAGGAATTATTTTAGAAAGCTCTGTCATGCCTTTCCGATGCAGATCGAGCAATTGCTGTTGGCGATTGAGATCGTCGCTCATGGCTTTTTCAACATCCTTGTCGGGCATTATAGCCAATTTATCGTCTAATGATTTGCGGCTTGTGCGTTGTTCCTTCTTGATTGTTTCCATTTGCTCGTGTAGATCGTTGTAAACCGGCCAAAAACGCTGGGCTTCCTCAGAAGTAAGCGACAAGCGATCGGTTATAAATGCAATCCGTTCGGATTTAATGCGTTCGCGAATGGCACCGCGGTCTTTTCCTCTTCCACCACCCTTTCCGGGTTGTGCAAATGCTGGGCAAATCAGAATAAATCCCAGCATTGCTGTAATAATTGAATTTTTCATGGCGCTATGATTAAAGTTCATCGTATGTTTCAAAATCTATAAAGTCGTCGTTTATCAGTTCTTCTGCAATCTCTATCGTCAGCGAGTCTTCATCATTTTCAGCAGAAGTAACATTTTCATCGAGCAAGTGTTCAACCAATTCATCCTCGCTAAGTTCATCCAAAATACCTTCCTGCTCCACATAACTCAACAGGGTTTCGCCGGAAGCATTGTTTTCGGAATGCTCAGTTTCTGAACCTTGAAACGTAAGTATAGCTGTTCCAAACACAAACAAGATAATAGTTGTTATGGCCATTGGCCGAAAAAGGACATCAAATGCAAAAATTTGAGTTTTCTGTTGTTTGGCTTGCACCCGATAAGCCATTCGGTTCGGGAAGGAATCGAAATAACCTTCGGGAGAGGCAAATGGCTGCATTCCTTCAGCATGTTCCGGTAATTTAAATTGATCTTCGTTCATGGCTTTGCCTTGAGTTGGTTTTACGCATTTGGTTTAATTCCCTTTTATAAATTCTTCTATTTTTTTCACGGCATGGTGATACGATGCTTTCAGAGCTCCAACTGAAGTGCCTAGAATTTCAGACATTTCTTCGTATTTCATCTCATCGAAATATTTCATGTTAAATACCAACCGTTGTTTCTCCGGTAAGGTTAAAATGGCTTGTTGCAGTTTCATCTGAATGCGGTCGCTGCTAAGGTGCGGATCGTTTTCGAGATGATTACTCAATTGAGATTCTACATCAACAATGGGCAGAAAAAAGCGCTTCTTCTTATTGTTTAAAAACGTAATGCATTCATTCGTGGCAATCTTATACAGCCAGGTGTAAATCTTTGAATCTTCGCGAAATGCCAACAATCCTTTGTAGGCTTTGATGAACACATTTTGCAGTAAATCGTCGGCATCGTCGTGAACGATGACCATCTTGCGAATATGCCAGTATAAGCGCTGCTGGTATTGCCGAACCAGCATGTTGAATGCGTAATTCCGCGTGTCTTCTTTCGAAAACAAATCCAATATTTCCCTGTCGCTGAATTCCTGCATGCATGTATGTTCAGCCAAGCCGATGTGCTTCTAACGCCTTGCCAGCACTGCTTTTGCAGCCTGCACAATATCGGGCGTATCGAGCTTGTATTTCACCAGCAACTCCTCGGGTGTTCCGCTCTCACCGAAACTGTCGTTTACAGCGACAAATTCCATGGGTCGTGGTGTTGTTCGGGCAAGAAGCTGTGCAATACTATCGCCGAGGCCACCATTTCGTTGGTGTTCTTCAGCTGTTACAACACATCCAGTTTTGGCAACCGAGGCAAGGACTGCCGCTTCATCGAGAGGTTTAATGGTATGAATATTTATTATTTCGGCATCGATTCCCATCTCGTGCAATTGTTCGGCTGCTTTCAATGCTTTCCACACCAGATGGCCTGTAGCGAAGATGCTCACGTCTTTTCCATCCTTTAACTTAACCGCTTTTCCAATCTCGAAAGCTTGGTCGGCAGGCGTAAAATTCGGCACTTTCGGCCTACCAAAACGTAAATAAACCGGACCGTGATGCTTAGCAATGGCTATGGTTGCGGCCTTGGTTTGGTTGTAGTCGCATGGATTAATCACGACCATATTAGGCAACATCTTCATCAAACCAATATCCTCCAGAATCTGATGTGTGGCGCCATCTTCGCCCAAGGTTAAGCCGGCATGCGACGCGCAGATTTTTACGTTCTTGTCGCTGTAAGCCACACTTTGACGAATCTGGTCGTACACTCGTCCGGTCGAAAAATTGGCAAAGGTTCCGGTAAACGGAATTTTCCCGCCGATAGTCATTCCCGCAGCCAAACCAATCATATTGGCCTCGGCAATGCCGGTCTGGAAGAAGCGTTCCGGAAATGCAGCTTCGAATGCGTCCATTTTCAAGGAGCCGGTAAGGTCGGCGCAAAGGGCTACCACGTTGGGATTGGATTTTCCAAGTTCGAGTAATCCTGCGCCAAATCCTGAGCGCGTGTCGTTCTGATCGGTGAATGTAAATTGTATGGCCATGTTAACGGATGATGACTTTTTGTGAGGTTCCGGCTTGCACCTGAAACGCGGTTTGACTGCTGAATAAGGTTTCTTTAACGCCTTTGGCCCGGAATACCGCTTTATAGCTGCCGGGTTGAAGCTTAACGGTTTCCTGCAATTGATTGTCGGAAAGATTGCATACCCACTCGGTCATGCCTTTGTCTTCCTTCAAAATACTGGTGATTCCGGGTGTCGAAAGCTGAAAGTTGACCATTCCCGGTTCGTCGATGCTAACCGTTGTGGTGTGGCTCTGACTAATTTCTACACCCGAAACGTAGGTGCGTGGCAGGGTGAGAATTTCGAGGTCGTACTTTCCGGTGATGAGTTTGCGCTGTTCGCGGGTTTCCATCACGTCGAGGGTTTGCGTCGATTTTGCCTGGCGGATAATGCATTTAATATCGCGGTGAAAACTTCCGTTTCCGGCTTGCACTTTTAGTAATCCCTGCGGAGCGTCGAGGGCGATGGTATTGTGCTTTCCGGGTGTTAGCTTGATGTCTTTCTTCTCGACTTTCGGAAGCGTGTGAACCACCAAATGATAGGTCGTTGCCGGATCGGGACGCAAGGTATCAGGCACACCCCGATTATTCATGGTGTGAATATAATTGTACTTCTGTTTTCCACTCGTCTGATCGTAAAAGGTCATGGCCACATCGGTCTCGCTTGGCTTCCCGTTTTTATCGAGCAGATTTACCTGCGCTGTTGTGGCATTTAGTACCTGGGTAACGATGATGTTTAGCACCTGATTGAATGAACTTTCGGTGGATGCATCGTAGTAGTTGCCAATACAATTGAACGATTCCTTGATGGCCGGATCGAGTTGACCAACACCAACTATAAACGGTCTAAGCGTAATGCCTTTGCTCTGCAATGCAGCAGAAATTGCACAAGGATCGCCGCCGCATTCTTCTTTTCCGTCGGTAATTAGCAAGACCACATTGCGTGCATTTTTATCTGGAAAATCGGCTGCACAGGCCTCGAGTGTCATCGCAATGGGCGTTGTTCCGTTGGGCTTCAGCTTCTCGAGCTTCGATTTGATGAGCCAGGCATTGCCTTTTGAGAAGGGTACTTCGAGTTTGGTATCGTCGCAATCCTGAGGTGGATATTTTTTTTGATGCCCGTAACAGCGCAAGGCCAACTGAACATTATTCTGCCGTTCGAGGCTGTCGACCATCTTGCTTACAAGCCGACGTGCAATCTCGTATTTCGAATCCGATTCCCACAGCCCGTACATCGAATTGGAACAATCGAAAATGATGAGGATACGTGTGTTTTGAGCAGGAGCAATTTGGGAATATGCTGCAACCGATAGTCCAACCAAAACCAGGATAAATATACATATCCGGAATTCAATCCTACCTCCTGCTTTGTTCCTATTCACGTGTTTCGTTTTCTAATAATCGCCGATTGTTTCGGGCAATTGTGCCAAAGCTTTGCTCAATTGTTCATCGTTGGGCGCAACACCATGCCATTTGTGTGTTCCCATCATAAAATCGACACCCATGCCCATTTCGGTTTTCATGAGGATAACGATTGGTTTCCCTTTTCCGGTATGTGCTGCCGCATTTTCGAGTCCGGCTATGACTTCTTCCATCGCATTGCCATTCATCTCGAACACCATCCAGCCAAAAGCTTCGAACTTGGCGCGAAGATTTCCGAGGCTCAATACTTTTTCGGTACTTCCATCGATTTGCTGCCCGTTGACATCGACCGTGGAAATAATGTTGTCGACTTTATTCGCCGCCGCATACATCGCAGCTTCCCAGATTTGTCCTTCCTGCAATTCACCATCGCCGTGCAAACTATAAACAAGATGCGTATCATTATTTAATTTCTTGCTAAGCGCCGCACCAAGGGCAACCGATAAGCCCTGACCAAGCGAGCCGGAAGCAATACGTACACCGGGCAATCCTTCGTGGGTGGTTGGGTGACCCTGCAGGCGTGTGTTTATTTTACGAAAAGTAGCAAGTTCAGCAATCGGGAAATGCCCCGATCGCGCCAGCACGCTATAAAAAACCGGCGAGATATGTCCGTTCGAAAGAAAGAAAACATCCTGGTTTACGCCATCCATTTCAAAAGGCGCGGCACTAAATCGCATCTGATGAAAATAAAGTGCAGTAAGAAATTCGGTACATCCCAGTGAACCGCCCGGATGCCCTGAATTAACAGCATGAACCTGACGCAATATATCGCGGCGCACCTGGGTAGCAATGCGCTGCAAATCATGAATAGAAGCCATGCCGCGAATGTACAAGCAGCAATTGGACTGGTCAAGGCAATGCAAAACAGATTTTCCCGAAGTTGTTAACGGATGTCAATTTCGCGCAATCGCATAACTTATTTAGGTGTAAACAAAGCTTTTCCTGCGGCACTTCCTGCAATCCACCCGCTCGACCATGCCTGTTGGAAATTGAACCCTCCGGTAATTCCGTCTGAATCGAGCACCTCGCCGGCGAAATACAAACCAGGAATTTTCTTAGACATACAGGTTTGCGCATCAATTTCGTTGAGCGAAACGCCACCGGCAGTTACGAATTCTTCCTTGAATGTTGTTTTTCCCTCGATATCAAATCGCTCAGAAGTAATGCGTTCGGCAAAATTCCGCAGGCTTTTGTTGCTACATGAACTCCATGTGCTCTCGTTTTCTAAACCTGTTTGTGCCAACAGATATTCCCATAAACGCTGCGGAATGCCATCAAACACTTTGGATTTTACTTTCTTGTTTCCGGCATGTTCTTTCTGATTCAACAGCCAATCGTATACTTCATCCTGCGTTAATTCGGGAAGCCAATTGATACCAACTTTAAACACATAGTTTACGGCAGCCAAATCGCGCGCAGCACGGGCCGATGAGCGCAACACCGCTGGTCCACTCAAGCCCCAGTGTGTAACCAGTACCGGGCCTGTTTCTTCAGTTCTCGCCACCTCGGTTTTTACGCGGGCTTCAGACGAAAGTCCCATCAAGGCGCAGATCGGATGTTTGGGCATGTTGAAGGTGAACAAACTTGGAACAGGCGCTACGATGTTTAATGCATGCAACTTCAGCCAATCGTAATCGAATAACTTTTGATTTCCACCGCTGGCGATGATAAGGCACTTGGTTTGGAACGTATCTGACTTACTTAATAGCTCAAAGCCGCCTAAATCCAATTGTTTAAAAGACTCTACACCCTTATTGGTGATGATTTGAACCCCTGCTTTTTCGGCCGCGTGCATGAGGCATTGTACAATTTCGTCGGATGAATTAGACGAAGGAAACATGCGACCATCGTCCTCGGCAACAAGCTTTACACCACGTTGTGCAAACCAGTTTACGGTATCGGCGGGACCAAACTGATGCAGGAGGCGAAACATGAATTTCTCTCCCCGCGGATAAGCCCGCGAAAACTGCTTCAGATCACGTTCGCTGTTGGTAACATTACAACGGCCTCCGCCCGAAATGCGCACCTTGCTTAACAATTTCGACGACTTCTCTAAAATTGCAACGCGCGTGCGCGGAGCAGTTTCGGCAGCTTGAATGGCCGCCATAAATCCGGCAGCACCGCCTCCAATTATTACCGCGTCGAATTTCGTTTCCACTTTTTTAATGCGTAAATAAAGCAGCGACAAATGTCAGCATTATTTCCATGTACCTGCTAGCGCAAGCAAACGATTAGTGAAACTGAAAGGTGTATAAAGATCAGGGCTAATTTTAGCTCTATTTAACGAGCGTAATTGTGCCTTTTTTGTTTACAACTGTACCGTCGAGTTGAAGTATATACAGGTTGTATGCATATATCCCGGATATTGCATCCTTGCCCTTA